>CAZMAC010000268.1:0-2303 GCA_964564085.1 uncultured Hyphomicrobiaceae bacterium | reverse complement strand
CCGTCTATTACAGGCGTTCATTAAGCCCGAAGGCGCCTGCAGTCTCGGACAGGTGACGTGGCGGATTGGTATTTGCCCGCCACGCCTTCAGGCACATAAATGCACCTGAAACTCGAACCGCCCAAACGGGCGGCTGTAGTCGTATACGTTAGGCTGCCGCGCTCTGCGCGGCTGTCAGCGTTCCAGTCTCGATGCGCACGCCGACGCCCATTGTCGAACTCAGCGATGCCACTTTCAGATAAGTGCCTTTTGCACCCGTCGGTTTGGCTTTCATGACGGCGTCGGCGAAGGCCTTGACATTTTCAAGCAATGCTTGTTCCGTGAAGCTCGCTTTTCCAACGCCGGCATGAACAATTCCGGCCTTTTCGACACGAAACTCGACCGCGCCGCCCTTCGCCGCCTCAACCGCCGCGGCGACATCCATCGTCACCGTGCCGACCTTCGGATTCGGCATAAGACCGCGAGGTCCAAGCACCTTACCCAGACGCCCGACAAGCGGCATCATGTCAGGTGTGGCAATGCACCGGTCGAAATTGATCGTGCCGCCCTGGACCTCCTGCATCAGATCCTCCGCGCCAACGATGTCGGCGCCGGCATTTTTCGCTTCCTCGGCCTTGTCACCTCTGGCGAACACAGCCACGCGAACGGTGCGTCCGGTCCCATTCGGAAGGTTGCAGACACCGCGCACCATTTGATCGGCATGACGCGGATCGACACCCAGATTCATCGCGATCTCGATCGTCTCATCGAATTTCGCCTTCGCCCGTTCTTTTACGAGCTTGACAGCCTCATCGACCGGATAATGTTTGTGCCGATCAATGTCTTGGCGCGCAGCTTTCAATCTCTTACCTGGAGTTGCCATAGCGCTTACCCTTCAACCGCTAATCCCATAGAACGCGCCGAGCCTGCAATAATCTTCATCGCTTGCTCCACATCATTCGCGTTCAAATCCTTCATTTTCAGCTCGGCGATCTCGCGCAGCTGCGCCGAGGTCACTTTTCCCACTGTCTCGCGGCCGGGCTCTTTTGCGCCCTTGCCAGCTTTGGCCGCTTTTTTCAGCAAGTAAGATGCTGGCGGTGTTTTGACCTGAAATGTGAAGGACTTATCCTGGTAGTAGGTAATCGCCACTGGGATCGGCGATCCTGGCTCGAACTCTTTGGTTGCCGCGTTGACCGCCTTACAAAACTCCATGATATTGATGCCGCGCTGACCGAGCGCCGGGCCGATTGGCGGCGACGGATTGGCCTGACCGGCCGGCACCTGTAATTTCAAAGATCCTGCAACTTTCTTTGCCATGTCTTGCCCTTTCGAACCGGACGGTTCTTTTAACTTTAGGGTTTCGCGGTACGGATCACAGGGGGTATGGCAGGCCCCCGAGACCCTCCCGCAATTTCGACCAGGCTAGACCTTTTCGACCTGGCCATATTCCAGCTCGACCGGCGTTGCCCGGCCGAAAATGGAAACGGCTACTTTGAGCCGTGCGCGCTCTTCATCGACCTCCTCGACATGACCGTTGAAGGAGGCAAAAGGCCCGTCGGCCACGCGCACCTGCTCACCGATTTCGAAAGTGATCGACGGCTTAGGCCGCTCAACGCCCTCCTTGACTTGCTGAAGGATACGCAGCGCCTCATCCTCGGAGATCGGCATCGGCTTGTTGTTCGCACCGAGAAAGCCGGTCACTTTCGGCGTATTCTTGATCAGGTGATAGGCCTGATCCGTCATATCCATTTTGACAAGAACATAGCCGGGGAAGAACTTTCGCTCCGCATTCACCTTGCGCCCACGGCGGACTTCGACGACTTCTTCCATCGGCACGAGCACTTCCTCGAACAGCTCTTCAAGGCCAGCCGTACCGGCGCGCTCTTTAATCGCCTCAGCAACTTTTCTTTCGAAGTTTGAATGAGCGTGAACAATATACCAACGCTTCGTCATTGTTTAACCTGTTCTTTTTTAACGACGCGTTAAACCTATTGGCCCAATCCGAGCAACAATCCCACACCCCAGCTCAAAACCTGATCGGCCAGGAAAAAGAATATCGCCGCAAGGACCGCCATGATCAGAACCATTATCGTCGTGACGATCGTCTCGTTCCGGGTCGGCCAGGTAACCTTTGCCGTCTCGGCCCGAACTTGCTGAATGAATTCAAAAGGATTTGTCTTCGCCATATCGGAATTCTTAAAGGACCTTTACAAATGCGCTATGGCTTGCCATTTCCGGTGTGCTCATCGTTTTTGCAACACTGAATCTCTTGGCAGGAGTGGAGGGACTCGAACCCCCAACCCCCGGTTTTGGAGACCGGTGCT
>CAZMAC010000267.1:0-4840 GCA_964564085.1 uncultured Hyphomicrobiaceae bacterium | reverse complement strand
GTCCCTCAGCCGGCACCATCGGCCCTTCTCACCCGAGTCCATAGCATCACCTAAGTGATTGAAAAATAACGAAAAATCTTTTGGCTAACTGCGCATTGTATGTCATAGCCACACTTTGCAACGCACGAAAATGACGGTATGAAGTGACGGTATCTGAATTCGATTCCCGAAAGATACCGTCAAATGCCCCTTACCGATACCGCCGTTAGAAACGCCAAACCGCGCGATTCGGCGTATAAAATGAGCGACAGCGCCGGTATGTATCTGTTCGTGCCGCCGTCTGGCTCAAAGCTTTGGCGGCTCGATTACCGCTTCCTCGGCAAGCGCAAGACGCTCACCCTTGGAAAATACCCTTTCACCGGCCTTGCTGAAGCGCGCCGCGCGCGGGACGATGCCCGCCTCTTGCTTGAACAGGGCGTTGATCCGTCACAAAAGCGCAAGCTGGATAAGCTGGCCGCCAGCGTAGCCGCGGGGAATACGCTTCGCGTCATTGCCGATGAATGGATGCTCAAGGTTGAACGCGAGGGTCGCGCACCAGCCACGCTCAGCAAGAACCGCTGGCTCTTGAGCCTTGCGCTCCCCATCGTCGGTAGCCGCCCGATTAGCGAGATCACCGCACCGGAGCTGCTTCTTGTGCTCCGCAAAGCGGAGGCGCGCGGCTGCTATGAAACGGCAAAGCGCATACGCAGCCTTTTCAGCCGAATCTTCCGCTACGCTATCGCGACAGGACGGGCAGAACGCGACCCATCCGCTGACCTTCTTGGAGCGCTCATAGCTCCCAAAGTGACCCACCGCGCTGCACTCACCGACCCGGCTGCTATTGGCGCACTTTTGCGCGCCATTGATGGCTATCAGGGTTCGAAGGCTGTACGGGCAGCCCTTAGGCTCTTGCCGCTTGTCTTCGTGCGCCCTGGAGAACTGCGCCACGCGGTCTGGCCGGAATTGGATTTCAAGACAGCACGTTGGACGATCTCCGCGCCACGCATGAAAATGCATGCGCCGCATATCGTCCCGCTCTCGCGCCAGGCGCTCGATGTGCTGGCCGAGTTGCGGGTCATGACGGGCGACGGAACCTATCTTTTCCCATCAAACCGGACCACCAAGCGCCCGATGAGCGAAAACACGATCAACGCGGCCCTCCGGCGACTTGGATATAGCAAAGACGAGATGACTGCACACGGCTTCCGAAGCATGGCCTCGACCCGGCTCAATGAAATGGGCGAATGGAACCCCGATGCGATCGAGCGCCAGCTGGCGCATGGTGAGCGCAATCAGGTGCGGGCTGCGTATAACCACGCGCAATATCTGCCGGAGCGGACGCGGATGATGCAGTCATGGGCGGATTATCTCGATGAGTTGAAGTGGAAGGAGAGTGCAATCGGATCAAAGACTTGAAATCATGAGTCTACTAAGAATCAGGACTCTATCGATTGTCTCTTTGGAAATAACGAAAATAGGCTATTGGTTTTTTCGTCACCAAGAACTTGACGCGTGTTCAAAGCTTCGAAAGTTTCGTGAGCTCAGGTTCACCAAAGGGATGACTGCCACCCTTCTCCGCCACCGTCGCTCCAAGGCCATGGGCATGAGCGACGGTGGCTCCGAAGGGATGGTTTTCGTACGGGCTTTCTTCAGATCGCATCTGAATTCGCCCGACGTGTCGTCTGCTTGTGCCGAGTGCAAACGGCTTTGGCGCGCCATTTGCTGTCGCTGCGCGCCCGGCAAGCAAGAGACGGGGCACGCCCTTTTTTTTGACACTCGTCTCTCTAGCAAAGCCATCAAGATCCGACACCTATTAACGCAGTTACCCTATTTTGGGTAGTGTCTCAGTTTGAAATTTAGACAGCTTGACTCCCATTAATCGGGAGCTGTGATCGATGGCCAAAGCGTAGCGACGTTTTGGCAAGCGGCTTGAATATCTTTGAGGCGCTGAGCAGTCGACTTCACACCAGGATACATCTTTTTCGATCCAACATCGATGACGCAGCAAAGCGGACCGCTCGTTTGAGCACCGATTTTAGTTGGTGCTTGTTGCTCAAGGATACGAAGTTGACGGTCCAGAGCATCAAGGTTCTCAAGATTTGACGCTATGCATGATGAGATCGCTTCTGCTGCTTCTTTGTAGAACATGCCTTTGAAGTCGCTAGGGAACTTCTGGTCACGAAGGATCAGTCGTTGTCGTGACGCCTTTGCCGTCATGAACTCGGCAAGCTTGTTTACACTAATTTTTGGTAGTTTAGGTGAAGAACCTTTTTTCATAACAACCTCTCTGGAGCCAATATGAGCGACTATTTCGCGGCCCTGCCTGCTTCAAACGCGACATTCCTATGCGTCGGAAGCATTACGCGATCAGAAGCCGAATTACTCAGGCAAGCCGATCAAAATGATGATGGATGCGGTTACTACTTATTTTTGGCACGGGAAGACGCACCAGAAGAGCCAATCGAGGTGCTGGCAAAATTCGTCTCCCCCATAGAGGCGGAACGCGCAGCACGGATCTTAAATGCGAAAGCGGCTTTTTAGGCCGCTGGTTTCTTGTACGGTCCGCGCTTCTTTGGCGGATTGGCTGCATCAATAATAGCGATGACGTCTTCCCAGCTCCACAGCTTGTCGGTTAGACCGGCAGCCATCGCAGGCGTGACGCGCAGCGTCTTATGTATGCGGATGAAATTATAATACATGAAGTAGAGCGCCAGCGCGTGGCAATGGTTCTCATACTTCTTTGAAAATGCGTTTGTCAGGCGCGTGAAGCGGCGCATAGACATACGCATCGTCAAGTTCTGCCGCTCGGCGTATGACGTGCTGACGTGCTTTGCATTGGGCTTGCCGATCTTGACTGTCTTCTTGATGCCGGTGCATTCGGCTGGGCTGTAGCGACCTTTTGGTGTATCGCCTGACGAGCCAAACAGCTTGACTAGCATTGCATAGTCAATGTCTGAGCCGAACGCGCCTTCGATAGCGTTCAGATAAGCCTTGTGGCCGTCCGTGGTCATCTGGACGCGATGGTTCAAACGCGCTGCCAGATCGTCCATGAACTCTTTTGCGTACTCGGCATCCCGTCCGCCCACGTACCAGTTGCAGATCAGCTTGCTATCGGCACAGATCGAAGTCCACGTCCAGACATCGCCAGCGAACGTAGGAGCAGCCTTAGCACCCGGTGCGTTCTTTTCCTTGGCGTAGCAGAATGACCAGATTTCATCGCACTGGATGCGCTTGCAGTTCAATCCGTGAACGTTCTCATCATGGTAAGCCAAGCACGCTTCTCCAGCTTCCACCAGAAGCTTGGAAACGGTGTTGATGGACACATCTACCACGCGGGAGATTGACCGCATGGAGGAGCCTTCCACCAGCATCTGGAGGATTTGGACGCGCTTATTTAAGGGCAGCTTGTTCATGCCCTTAATATATGAACTTTTATGCTTAGCGTCAAGCATGTAGTCGCTCAAAAAAAAGATTTTCTTGCGAGCGACTCTCTGGTACAAAGAAAGTTGCCGCAATGTTCTCATGGTGCGCCCGGCAGGATTCGAACCTGCAACCCCCGGAGTAGCAATCTGGAGCTCTATCCTATTGAGCTACGGGCGCGCTAGTAGGTTTCGGCTACCGTGCTCGGATCGATCTAGTCCATTGATCCGAGCACGTGCGTTTCCAAGACGCTTTGCAGCGAAGCATTTTACACTACATTGTCATCCTCCTTTTATAGACAGGTCACCTTAGGCTGCGTCCTTGATAATTCCGTCATTTAGGTATTTTGACCATGTAACCATTGCGGCGTGTTGGCTGACGCCGCACATTTCAACCATATCGGTGGGATCTCGAAAATTGGATGCGTGTTTAGGCGACATCAAAAACGCCGAAGCGAATGTGTCGGCCTGCCATTCGCTGTCACAATAGATCTTGTCAGATTCATCTCTGGCACGGGCAAACTTTATCTTTCGATGCATCAGGTAGTGGCCAAACTCATGACAGGCGGTGAAGCGATCCCTGCCACTGCCACGGCATGCACCTTCGTAGACATCTTGGCGCAGGATCAGGCGATGTTCGCCTATTGGCACTAGGCCTTCATCATCGCCCATTTCATCCATTGAGTGGACATCAAAAACGAATGAAGAATCGATCGACAACATCTGCCATTCGAGAATGTCGATAATCGGCAGGCTGATTTGGTCACTTTCAAGAAACACCGATCGGACTTGATCCGCGAAGTTGCGAATAACTTTGGCAGAAAGAGGCGGAACAAGGATACCGCGCCGACGCCGTTGGAAAGGAAGCTCACCTGCGAGCGATTCGAGGACTAATTTTCTCAGTTTTTTAAGAATTTCAGGTGGGACATCATCCATCCTTCGTGCAAAGGCGGCAATCAACTCCCGATCCTGCTCGCTGTTATCGGCTACTCGAACCTCTTTTCGGGTGCGGTCTGCAGCTTTTGTAAGTTCGGCAATTTCAGCTCGGTTTAAGTTGATTGCCCGAGAAATTTTGACGACGAAGCCGTCAGGGATGGGCTTTCGTCCTGTTTCAATGGCGGAAAGGAACGCGGTACTTATGTTAAGCGCCTCAGCAAGATCGAGAAGACGAAGATTCTTGTCGAGCCGCATTCGGCGTATAGTTAGACCAAAAGGTGTTAGTTTCGACATGAACGCTCTCCTCAAGTACGTTGGGAGATGACGTTAGCCGAGTCGGAATAGGCATTCAACCAAAAAGGAAGAAAAATTAATCAAAGCGGGTTAACGCGCTACTTCCCTTTCCAGCGCTTTTCGGCAGCCTTCTTGGCAATCTCTGCGCTGCGCTCAGGCGTCATTTTTTCAGCGCGAGCCTTGCCGCCGCGCCGTCTAAGTGACTGCGCGGG
>CAZMAC010000266.1:0-4841 GCA_964564085.1 uncultured Hyphomicrobiaceae bacterium | reverse complement strand
GGGAAGCACCCGGCGAGGGGATTGGTGTTGGATAAATGACAATTGCGAAAAACTCTTGCGTCGCCCCGGCCAAGCGAAGCGCAGAGCCGGGGTCCACTCGTATAACCGCACGGCACAGCGTTCTTTGATAGTAGATTAGATCCTGGCTCGACCTCCGGTCGTCCGGGATGACGAAATGGCCCCCCAGCGAGGGCTTTGCTGTTGCTCTTTGAAAAGATGTAATCCGCGTGCCGATTGGCTGAGTAGCAATGGCGATCAGCTTTCGGACTGGTCGCAGGACTTCTTGAACGGCCCCAGATCGTTCAGGATTCGGACCTCTTCGGCCACAGCGTCCCGTTCCTGATCGAGGAACGCCGCCACGGCCCGCCGCAGACCGGGGTGGGCCAGATAATGCAGGCTGTATGTCGTCTGCGGAAGATAGCCGCGCGCCAGCTTGTGCTCGCCCTGCGCACCGGCTTCGACCCGCGCCAATCCGTGAGCGATAGCGTAGTCGATCGCCTGATAGTAGCAGGTTTCGAAATGCAAAAAGGGATGATGTTCAATGGCGCCCCAATAGCGGCCGTAAAGCGTATCGCCGCCGATCAGATTGAGCGCTCCGGCGATTGTTTGCCCGTCGCGCCTGGCTTGAATAAGCAAAAGCTGGTCCGGCATTGTTTCGCTGATCAGGCTGAAAAAACGCCGGTTGAGATAGGGCGTTCCCCATTTGCGGCTACCGGTATCCATGTAGAATTCAAAAAATTCATCCCAATGCGCCTCCGTAATTTTGCGGCCCCGAAGATGCTCGAAGCTGATGCCGGGCGCGATGGCCTCGCGGCGCTCTTTTTTAACCGCCTTGCGTTTGCGCGAAGCAAGTGCGGCCAAAAAATCATCGAAGGATTGATAATTTTCGTTCAGCCAATGAAATTGCTGGTCCGTTCGCTGAAGAACGCGCTTGCTCCCATGAGCGCGCCATTCCTCCTGATCCAGGAACGTGACATGCAAGGACGATGCGCCGTGCAGACGAACCAGTTCGACCGCACCATTGAGGAGCGCGGCTTCGATCTCGGAAGAGCCGGCTTCATTCCCCGTCAGCAGCCGCTTTCCGGGAACGGGCGTGAACGGCACGCAGGATTGCAGTTTGGGATAATAGCGCCCGCCTGCCTGCTCATAGGCATTGGCCCATCCATAATCGAAGACAAATTCGCCCCGGCTATGCGATTTGAGATAAAGCGGCATCGCCCCCAGCATCGCGCCCGCGCTATTCTCCAGCACGAGATGCTGTGGCAGCCAGCCGGCGCGCGCATCGACGCAGCCGCTTTCCTCCAGAGCGTGGAGAAATGCATGGGACAGAAATGGATTGTGGCGTTGCGGGTCAGGGTTCGCCAGACGATCCCAGCCATCCGCCGCAATCGCGCCGATCGCATCCCGGACGCGGATCGTCATTTCGTTTGGTGCGTTCATGAACTCGACTGAACCGCTCAAATGCTGATATGCGGCGGCCTGAACCCTTCAAAAATCATGCCATCGGCGAAGATGTCCGCTTTCCGGCGCTCTTCGCGGCTTCTGACCGTCCAGGTAATGATCGGCAAAGCCGGAAACCGCCGTCGCAACGCAGGCGCCATGACTGCCAGATCGTTCACCTCATAGGTCAGAAAATCGGGCTTGACGCCGTAAATGTCCAGCATATGCGTCAAGCGGAAGCGGTCTGCGTCTGACAACGCGCCCTTTGAGGCTTTGCCGAACCGCATGGCGGACAGACCTCGCGGGACTTGCGGAGCGAAATGGCGCATGGCGGCCATGCTGCCGGGATCGAAGGACATCATGAAGGCCGGGCCGCGATAGTCCGCCAGATGCTCCGCGATACGGCGTTCAACCGTGCGGTCCCGGCGGCCAAGGCTCTTGATCTCCAGAAACAGGGGGCTGCGTCCACCCACCAGATCCAAAAATTCAGCAAGGCTCAAGATACGGTCCGCGGTCCCGTGCATCGGAATTTGCGCCAATCCCGCCGCCGACCGGGCTTTGACAGGACCGGTGGCTTCGGCCAGCCGGTCTAAATGCTCATCGTGAAAAACGATCGGCTCGCCGGACGCCGCCTCCTGAATGTCGGTTTCGATGGCATAGCGCCCGGCGATGGCCGCGTTGAACGCGGAGGCCGTGTTCTCGATGATCCCGCGTTTTTCATCATGGAGCCCGCGATGGGCAATAGGAGGGATTGGCCGAAATGGCATCCGAGCCCCTTATTGTTTCCAAGCAAATTTTCGGAAAGAACAGCTTCCTCGTCGCCGCCTCTTTTGCAAAACGGATGTCACCCGCCGAGCTGAAAGATTGCATCGATCTCAACGGCAAAGCCTAATGGCAGGCTCGCAACGCCGACCGCCGCCCGTGTGTGCCGCCCTCGCTCCTGGAGGAGTTCAGCCAGCATGTCCGAGGCTCCGTTGATGACGAGCGGGTGTTCGGTGAAATCCGGCGTCGCATTGACATAACCCGTGATCCGAACGGTTTTCAAAATCCGGTCCAGCGTACCAGCCGCCGCTCGCGCCTGCGCCAGAACATTAAGGCAGGACAGCCGTGCAGCATCTTGCCCCTGTTCAACGCTTAAATTGTCGCCTAACTTTCCCTTTATACCACCATCAGCTGAAGTCGATACTTGGCCCGAAATATGGAGATAAGTCTGCCCCGCGCCGCCATCGAGTATCATAAATGGCTCGTAATTCGCGACCGGCTTGGGCGCATCCGGCAGTTTCAGGCCAAGCTGTTCCAAGCGTTTCTCGGTATCTGCAAATTCAGACATGGCTTTTAACGATCCCTCTATCGAATGGGTTTCTGCCGCACACAGCCCCCACTATCCTTGAACGGCTAAACACTCGTCATTTCGTCAGCCTTGCCATTTTCAAGGCGACAAGCTGTTGTATAGATGACAATTATAAAGGGCATGGGACGATAAAGCGAACGATGAATTGGGAGACAATGAACGCCAGCACAGTTTTTTCAGCAATTGCTTTTCTTGTCATCGCCGTTTTTAGCGGTACGGCTCACGCAACGCCCCAGGCCTCTGCCATCAATTTGGCGCCCCACCGCGCGATTTATGACATGACCCTGCGCGAGGCGACAGCGGCGTCCAACGTGGCGGATATTCGAGGCCGGCTGGTTTTCGATTTCGAAGGGTCCGACTGTGCGGGTTATTCGCTTAAATCGCGGCTGGTCACGGAGGTTATCGATCGTGAAGGGAATTTGTCCCTGACGGATTTGCGTTCCTCAAGCTGGGAAAATGCGGCAGGGGATCATTTTCGCTTTGAAAACAAGCAGTATGTCGGCCGGCAGCTCAGCGAACAGGTCTCTGGTTCGGCTGCTCGTAAAGACAAGACCGACGGTATTCACGTCAACCTCAAAGAACCTGCCAAGCGCGAGCTTCAGCTGAATGGAGACGCCCTTTTCCCGACGCAGCATTCGCTCGCCATACTCGAAGCTGCCGAGCGCGGTGACCGGGTTCTGCAGGCGGATATTTTCGATGGCTCTGAACAGGGCAATAAGCTTTATAAGACCACCACAGTTATCGGTAACCCAATCCCGCCCAGCTCCAACGCACAAGGCGGAACGCCTGAACAAGCCGAAAGGCTCAATCAACTGAAATCCTGGCCAATCTCGATCAGTTATTATGAAACATTCGAAAATCCGGCCCGGGATGACGGATTACCGACTTATGAGCTTTCTTTCAGGCTATTTTCCAATGGCGTCAGCCATGACCTGCTCATCAATTACGGGACGTTCCTTATGCGTGGCGAACTGACCCGGATCGACTTTCACGAACCGCAGTCCTGTTCCAAAAAGTAGAAAAACACACGCCTATTTCGGCATATCCCATAAGCGCGCCGCGCCTCGTGCACCGCTGGTATCACTATGGACCGGCGGGCGGATTGTTACATTGCGCGTATCGGCAAAGATGAACTTTTCCATCAGGCCTGGAAGCGTTTCATAGAGAGCGCTTATTTGGGAAAGGCCGCCCCCGAGGACGATGATCTCGGGATCAAATATATTGACGACCATCGCGAAGCCGCGAGCAAGCCTTGAGGTGTAGCGGTCCAGCGCGGCGCGAGCATGGATATCACCCTCATCGACCCGTGTGATCAAGTCGACGGCCGTCGCGGCGCTCTGTGCATCGCCGGTAGTACTGAGATAGTCTTGGTGCAGGCCAGGACCCGAGACCCAACTTTCCATGCAACCGTTTAGGCCGCACCAGCATGAAGGGCCGGGTAACTCGTCCGACTTGGGCCAGGGCAGAGGATTATGTCCCCATTCGCCGCCAATGCCGCGTGGGCCATTGATCAGCCGGCCGTCATAAACGAGGCCGCCGCCGCATCCGGTTCCCAGGATTACACCGAAAACGGAGCGGGCGTTCTTTCCAGCGCCATCCAGCGCTTCCGACAATGCGAAACAGTTTGCGTCATTGGCCAGCCGAACAGGCCGTCCCAGATGCGCCTGCAAATCCTTGTCGAAAGCGCGCCCATTCAGCCATGTTGAATTGGCATTCTGGACGAGGCCGGTGGCTGGCGAGATCGAACCCGGCATCGCAATGCCGATTGTGGCTGGGCCGGGACCGTTCAGCTCGGCCTCAGCCTGTTCGATCAGCCCGCGGATTGCCGATAAGGTCGCCGCATAGTCATGACGAGGGGTCGCGATACGAAGTGACAGAACTTCGCGGCCGGTTATATCGAGCGCTTTGATGGCGATTTTCGTGCCGCCAAGATCGATGCCTATGCGAATGGGTAAGCTCATAAGTTTTAACCCGGCTTCCCGACCATATAGCCGCACTACAGCGTGTCTCCCAATAGTGGGCACCGGTTTTGGGACAAAAGACACGCTAA
>CAZMAC010000265.1:0-4848 GCA_964564085.1 uncultured Hyphomicrobiaceae bacterium | reverse complement strand
AACATTAGAAAATGGATAATGACCATTCCGCAATTGGATACACCCACGAATTTTCATTCTAACATTTGAATTTGTTTAAGCATGTGACAAATTTACTATGGTGTGCGGCAAAGCCACGCATCTTGTACTATTCCGGGAAAGGTTCTGGAAAGCCGGTCCGTTTCCGAGCGATTTTCCGACTGCTCTCGGAGCTTCAACGCTGAATCGCTGCGCGTTTGTGTTCTTTCTACAAGTCAGGCGAGGGAATGGCCGGGCCCATGCCCGCCGTTAACGCTCTCACAATCATCTTCATTTTATTAAAATGAGTACGGTTGCAGGACAGTGGATGGGGCGCATGGCCGAAACGATTATTTGCCCGCATTGCAAGGGCACAGGCACGAATTATGTCATCGTGACTGAAGATGCAAAGCCGTCGATCCAATCGGTCTCCTGTGTCGTTTGCGGCGGCACGGGGCATGTCGCGGCTCCAGAGCCTGTAATGGAGGAGCCGGCAACGCAGCCGGCGGCACAGCGCGCGCCGGAGCTTTGGCCGATCCTCGTGCCGCTCGGCCTTTTTTCGCTCTTCTCCATCTTTGTCTGGCTCCAGGCTTGACTTAGCCAGTGCAGCCATATTTCTGGCTCTTGCCGGCGCTACAGGCTGGATGATTGGAGCTGAAATTGAGTCGCAAAGTCGCTCCAACTGATTATTTTGACGATTTATCTTTGCGAAAATTCGCTGATGTTTTCCGCAATGGGCGCAAGCATAGTAAGATGGCTTAGAGCGTGTTCATCCCTCCGGTTAAACTGAATACGCTCTAGAGCAACTGTCCGCGTCCAATTGGACGCGGACAGTTGCTCTAACCTTTTAAAATAGATCAACTTTTCTGCGCTTAATCGATTCCGATTAAGCGCAGGTCGATCTAACTTTTTGCTTTGTCGCATTTTCGGATGGAAAACCGGTTTCCACTTTTCCTGAAAATGCTCTAATGAATTGGACAGCGGGCGGGGGCGCTAGAGAATGAGCCTTTGGCTGATTATTGTCGGCCTGATCGTGGTTTTAGCTGCCGGTGCGGCGGCTTGGTTTTGGTTTGTCGTCGGCCCGGAACGGATCTGGATTTATTTCGGCCCGCCCGATCTCGGCCCGGTCTATTTTAATAAGCTGGAGCGCCGCAAGACTCAGACCGATGCGCTTGCTTGCCCGTCAGGGTATTGCGGCAATGAGCCCGATATTCACCCGCCGATTTACCCGGTGGACGTGCAGACTTTGCGAAAAGCCTTTACTAAAGCGCTCATGACCGAGCAGCGCGTCACGCGCGTCGACATCGACGACCTGACCGAGACCGACCGTTACATTCAGCGCAGTGACAAGTTGCGGTTTCCGGATACGGTCATCGTGCGATATCTGGCGCTTCCAAACAATCGCTCAACAGTCGTCATCTATTCGCGTTCGCAGCTCGGCCGGGCGGATCTCGGCGCGAACTATGCCCGGATTGAGCGATGGCTCGATAAATTATCGCGCGAGATCGTGAAGTTGAGGGGAGTGCATTGAGACGTGTCGAAAGACGTTTTGCGGCGGCGATGGCAGGTTTGCTAGCTGCCATGATGGCGGTGCTGACCGTCAAAGCAGGCGAGGTGCACACAAGCCTGCACTTTCAAAGCCGCGCGCTCGGCGGCGCTTTTACCTACAGCCTTTATTTGCCGGATGCCTATGCCGCTGAGCCGGTTCGGCGGTTTCCGGTTGTCTATTTGCTGCATGGCTATGGCGCGAGTGACCGCGAATGGATCGAGGGCGGCAAAGCCGATGAAACGCTCGACCGGCTGATCGGTGAAGGCGCGATCCCGCCCGTGATTGCGGTCATGCCGGACGGCGCCCGGAGCTGGTATGTCGATAGCGCTGCGCTTGGCGGCCCAGGCGATTATGAGACCGCCATCATGCGTGACCTGATCGGCCATATTGAAAGCACTTACCGGGCGAGCAGCGAACGGACGGGGCGGGCGATTGCCGGGCTTTCAATGGGCGGCTATGGCGCGCTGCGGCTGGCCTTCTTTCATCCCGATCGATTTATCGCAGCGGCCAGCCTGAGCGGGGCGCTTTATCCCACGGTTGGCATTCCAGGGGTTGAAAAGCCGCCCGCCGAGGCGCAGAAGGAGGCTGAGCAGTGGTATCTCGGCGCTTATGGCCGCCCCTTCGAGCCGGATATTTACAAAAAGCGCAATCCGTTTTCACAGATCGGAGCGCTCGCGAAAATGGAGACGCCGCCGCAAATTCTCGTCACCACCGGCGATGACGACTATTTCAAATTTCATGAAGGCAGTGTTGCAATGTTTCTGGCACTGCGCGAGGCCGGGCTGCCCTCAGAACTGCGCGTGGATGATGGCGGCCATGATTGGCCGCTTTGGCGCGAGCAGCTCCCCGAAGTCATGCAATTCTTTGCCAAATCGCTGAAAGCAACACCTGCCAAGGAATGACGATAGAGCGCTTTCAGGCGAAGTGGACACCGGTTCGCCGCTCGGAAAGCGCGATAAAACATAAGATTAGAGCCGACGATCCGATTCAATCGGATCGGAAAAGGCTCTAGCGCTGCTATTCGAAAGCGAGCGCGGCCGCCGGGTAACTATGATCGCCTTTGTGTATGGCGAGCGGACGAGCCGGATTATTGGGGCTTTCCGGGAAATATTCCGGCGGCAGGCTGGTGATCAGCGAGGTAATGTGAGCTCCCTGGATCGCAATATGCTCCCGCATCAGGCGGTCGGCGTCTTCCCCGTTCCCTTTCTTTATCGCGGTGAGCACGGCTTCGTGCTCGCTGAATGACTCCTTCAGCCGGTTGTGCCGGCGAAGCTGGAACCGCCTATAAGCGCCAAGCCTGTTGCGTGTCGAAATGGTCTGATTGACAAGATAGCGGTTATGGCTGGCCTCATAGACCGCCTCATGAAAATGGGCATTGGCCAGACAATAGCGCTCTAGATCATTCGCCTCGCTATGGATGCGGCATTCTTTATGTGCTTCGGACATCTGCATGAGCTGATCGGCCGTGGCATTCGTTGCGGCAAGCCTTGCGCATACGCCTTCATAAATCGCCATCATCTCGAACATGTCGATCAGCTCGGGAACGCTAAGACCGGAGACGACCGCGCCACGATGCGGCCGGATGCGCACCAGACCTTCGGCCGCGAGCAGTCTGAGCGCCTCGCGCACCGGCGTGCGTGAGCTTCCGTAACGGTCCGCCAGGCGGCATTCATCCAACCGCTCGCCCGGTTTGAAATTGAAAGCTAAAATTTCGTGTTCGATTTTGAACTTGAGGCTTTCGGCAAGCGAGGAAATCATATCGAACTCTACAATGGCTGTTTTTCCAAAGGACACATCCCGTACCATAGCACGGTGAGCAAATTCCGGCACGACGATCATAATCGACGAACTGCGATCATTCTCGTATACGAGAGTTTGGCGGATGTATAAAATGAAAAGTAAACAGGAAACTTTGCAGCAGAACAGCTCTTGCAGGCGTGGCCGAACCGGGCCAAGACCGTGTTCGAAAACAGATCCCCTGATTCCAGCCGTCAATATGGCGCAGGTTGACTTATGAATGTTTCCTTCTTCGGCGAATTGCTCACGACGATTTCAGACCGCGGCCGTCAGCTCCTCGATTTGTCCGGCATTGTCTCAAGCCAGGGTGAAACCATCGATATGCTGTCGGAAGCGTTGCTATCCGGCCGGGGCGAAGCCTCCGGTGCTGCGCTCGCCCGGCAGATTATCAAGCATTACCGGTCCCTGGACGATGAGGGCCGCCTGGAGTTTTTCCGGTTTCTTTCCGCCCGTTTCTCCCCTGACAGCGATCAGGTGGCGCAAGCGGCGCGCAGCTATTTGCAGTCGCCCGGCCATGAAGCCCTCAAACGTCTGACGCAGGCGGTGGAGTCGCCGCGTCTGGAGTTTTTGCGCAGGCTCAACCTTGCCCCCGGCGCGACCGCCGATATTGTCCAGATGCGCATGGACCTGCTTCGGCTCGGCAAGGGTGAAGAGGCGCTCATGGCCGTTGACCGCGATTTCGTGAGCCAGCTCAATTCCTGGTTCAATCGCGGTTTTCTCGTCCTGCAGGGCATCGATTGGTCAACCCCGGCCAATATTCTGGAAAAAATCATCCGCTATGAGGCCGTCCATGAGATTCAGGGCTGGGACGACTTACGCCGCCGGCTGGACCCGGCCGACCGGCGCTGTTTTGCCTTTTTCCACCCCTCCCTTGTCGATGAGCCGCTGATCTTCGTCCAGGTGGCGCTCAGCCGGGACATCCCCGGCTCGATCCAGCAAGTGCTGAAGGAAGAACAGCGTCAGGCTCAGGAAGTGCTGGAGCCGACCACTGCGGTTTTTTATTCGATCTCAAACTGCCAGGAAGGCTTGCGGGGGATCAGTTTCGGCAATTTTCTCATCAAGCAGGTCGTCGAGGATCTGACGCGCGCTATTCCCAGCCTGAAAACGTTCGTCACCCTTTCGCCCGTTCCCGGTTTCAGTACCTGGATGGAGCGCGCGAAGGAAAGTCATCTTTTCTCCTATCTCGATGCGACCGATCTGGCGATCCTCGATAATCTGTCCGATCCGCATTGGATCGAGGATGAGGAATTGACCGAAGCCATGCAGCCGGTTCTGCTGTCGCTGGCCGCGCATTATTTTCTGGTGGCGAAAAACATTCACGGCCGCCCGATCGTCGCGGTCGCGCGCTTTCATCTTGGCAATGGCGCAAGGCTTGATCGCATCAACTGGCTCGGCAACACATCGGCGCGCGGCATGAAAGAGGCGCATGGCCTGATGGTCAATTATCGCTATGATTTGCGCGATATCGAGCGCAATCACGAACTTTTTGCCAATTCGGGTATTGT
>CAZMAC010000264.1:0-4854 GCA_964564085.1 uncultured Hyphomicrobiaceae bacterium | reverse complement strand
ACCTGTTTTGGCGCAACGTTTCCGGCTGAAATTTCCTGCACATGAAGAGCCCAGCGAATCCGTTGCCGAGCCCTTTGTCAGTCTGGGGCCGCCAATCGTTCGCTGTGCGGCGCAAAATGAGTCTGGATGATGGACGAATTGAACGGCACGCAAAAAAAAATGCCGGATGCGCCAACCCGAAAGATCATCCGAGCGGATGAAGAAGAAGCCTGGCGTGACGGTTTCGGCTTTTTGCGCGAAATCTCTCGAGTAAAGGCAGCCGAATCCATTAGAGGCTTTGCCGAGGGCGAAGCGGTGGGCCGGCAGGAAGCTGCAAAACTGCTCGTGGAAACACAGGCGAAAGCCAACCGCTATCTGGCTTCCCTGGAAGCGGAAATCGCCCAGCTTGCTTTCGACATTGCAAAACGAATTCTCAGCGAATTCGACGATGCCGAGCTTGTAGCCCGGGTTGCGCGGGAAGCTCTCGCCGAATTCAAAAATGCCAATGCCGTCACCGTGACTGTCCATCCCTCCGCAAGGAATCGGGTTGAAGACATGCTCTCGCGCTATTTGGAACAACCCGAAGCGGCGGATTTGGAAATTGTTCTTAACCTCGACTCCGAAATCGATGAGCGCAGTTGCATACTCTCCACAGAGTTCGCTGTCGTTGAAGCAACTATCGACGCCCAGCTCGCCGCAATCGGAAAAGCAATGAGTTCAGCACGTACACAATCAGACGCATGATCGATCCTAAAGAATTAGACGCCGGACGAGACGTTGTTACACGCCTGAAAGCAGTCGTGCGGGAGTCTGTACCTCGCCGGGCCAAAGGACGGGTGCGCCGGCTTTTGGGGGTCATGATTCATGCAACAATAACCGACGTCAGACTCGGTGAGCTGTGTGAGCTGATCGATCCGTCCAACAATCGCAAGCTCATTGCCGAAGTGGTTGGCATTATCGATGATCAGGCTGTCCTGACGCCGATCGGAGATATGGCCGGCCTGTCGAATATGACGGAGGTTCTGCCCTTGGGGGAGGAACTGCGTGTGCCCGTTGGCAATGCGCTCTTGGGGCGGACCATCAGCGCACTTGGCGAACCTCTTGACGGTTCTCCTTTGCAGGAAAAAGAGATCGAGGCGAGATATCCCGTTCATGCCCACCCGCCTTCGCCGTTTAGCCGCACGCTTGTGTCTGAGCCGATCCAACTTGGTATCCGTGCGCTGGACGGGCTGCTGACATGCGGCCGCGGTCAGCGCATGGGTGTTTTCGGAGAGCCGGGGCTCGGCAAATCCACTATGCTTGCCGAAATTGCCCGCAATAGCGATGCCGATGTTGTCGTTGTCGGTCTTGTCGGCGAACGCGGCCGCGAGGTGCGAGAATTCATAGACCGTCAGCTCACCCGTGAGGCCCGGGAAAAGATGACCCTGGTTGTCGCGACCTCCGACCGTCCTGCGATGGAGCGTGTCAAGGCCGCCTATGTGGCCACCACGATCGCTGAATATTTCCGCGACCAGGGCAAGCATGTGCTGTTGCTTTTGGACAGCATCACCCGCTTTGCGCGCGCCCAGCGTGAAATCGGGCTGGCAGCAGGCGAGCCGCCAACGCGGCGGGGGTTTCCGCCGTCTCTGTTTGCCGCTTTACCGCGTCTGCTTGAGAGGGCAGGCACGACCGAGAACGGATCGATCACAGGCATTTATTCCATTCTGGTGGAAGGCGATAGTTCGCTGGATCCGGTTTCTGAAGAGATGCAGGCGATTCTGGACGGTCATATCGTCCTGTCGTCGCAATTGGCCGAACGCGACCATTTCCCGGCCATCGATGTTCTGCGAAGCCGCTCGCGGCTGATGGACATCGTCACGGATCAGCAGCAGCGGACGAACGCTGCGCATATTCGGACGCTTCTATCGCGTTATAATGATGTGGAGTTGCTCGTCCGCGTCGGTGAATACGAGAAGGGTAGTGATAAAATCGCGGACGAAGCGGTCAGTAAGATCGATCGCCTCAACGCCTTTCTGCAACAGCCCGCTGGACAGCGGTGCGGCTTATCTGAGACGCTCAAGCAGATGCAGGAGCTTTGCCAATGAAGCCAGGCGATTGGATAAAGCTATCTCAGATCCGCAAGACGCGTGCCGAAAAAGCGCTGCGGGTTATGCTGAGCCGGCGGACGGAATTGCAGCACACAGAGCAAAAGGTCAGCGAAATACAGCAGGCGGCGGACGAGATGGAGGCGCGTGCCAAGACATTCGAGCAGGCCAGACTATCGGAGATGATTGGCCGTTCTTTTCGCCCCGGCGAGCTTATCACGATGCAGTCGGCTCTGAATGCATTCGATGACAACCTCGATCAGCTTGCGCAGGAGGTCAAGGACGCGGATCGTGAGCTTGCGGACAAACATATGGAGTTGACCGCAGCGCGTGAGGCTTATCGAAGCCTCCAAAACAAGGTCGAGAAGTTGAACCAGATCGTTGCGGAGCGCAGCCGGGATGAATTGAGGCGGCGCGATTTCTTGTATGAAGTGGCTGATGAGGATGCCGCATCGCAAAGTGCTTCGGCGCCGCAGCAGGATATCCCGGCGAAAGGAAGCGGGAATGCTTAACCAATTGAGCGGACCTTGTGCGCTATCTGTCGCCGACATGTCGCACAGGGACGGACTCTTTCCCCCGGAATTGGATCAGATTGCGCCGGACAGCTTGCGACTGATCGAGAGCTTCTACCGTAGGCGGATAGTCTGGACGCTGCCGCTTGCTAAGCAGAATTTGAACGTAATGCCGCTATGGCAGCGCGATGAACCGCTGATCGGAAAGCCGGCCAAAATCTTTTTCACCGTCGATGGCGAGCCTGGCGAACTGCTAATTTCCGAGTCTTTTATCAAACTTGTTCTGGCGGATCTCGATCCGGCGATCGAGCCGGGCCGACTGTCTCCAGAGCATGTTGCGTTGCTCATCGAATTGGCTTTCAGCGGTATGCTGGATGATCTGGAAGCCGCAAGCGGGTGTGCAGTAGCGTGTGTCGCCGTTGATATGGAAGCACGGCAAGAGTTTGGCGCTACACGTCCGAAGCTGACCGCTGTGCTGCAATATGAGGGATTGGCTGACTCCTGGTGTATCTTGCGTCTGGCCACCGGGCCGATGTCGCAGCTGACGGACGCTCTTTGTCGCCACGCAAAACCCGTTGCACGCGCATGGGACTTATCCGTGCCCGTCTATATGCGTTGGGGCGCGGTCGCGCTCACTCTTGCTGAATGTCGCGGCCTCAATGCGGGTGACATTATCATGCTGGACCATTCCTGCGGGCAGAACGGTCTCGCTCTTGCTATTATCGCGAATCATCTGATCGTCCCCGTCGAGTTGCAGCAAGCAGGCTACCGGATCAGCGAAACACCAAAACTTGTGCAAGGATCTGCATTTGCCTGGAGCACCGGGGGCATGGCGGCGGACGCGGAAGTGGAAGCCTCAAGAGATGAGCTGCAGCTACCGGTTTTCATCGAATTTGGCAGACTAGAAGTGCCTCTGGGCGAGGTCCGCGAATTGAAACCGGACCAGATACTGCCGCTTGCGCGTCCGCTTGCCGATGGGCTCGACATTGTTGCCGGTGGGGTCTGTATCGGCCGCGGGGAGCTGACCACCATCGGCAATGAGACTGGCATTCGGCTCACCCGTCTCAATAGGTGAGCAGGCTGTAGCCGGCCATCTGGGTCGCCCCGCATTAAAAAGCGTTTCATCGAACGATGGATAGCGTCAAAACATCGCTTTTCAATTCTGAGCAGATGCGCAACTATCAGAGCAAATCAACAGACGGAGGATAGAGTGCGTTTTCTTTCAAATGCTTTACGTGCGGTTGCAACCATCTTTCTCGGCAGCGCGCTTTTTATGAGCGCTCAAACGGCTCTCGCCATGGACGATCAGCTTAAAGTGACGAAGGCCTGGATTCGGATGGCCCCGGCGACATTGAAGACGCATGGTGCTTACATGACCATTACAAATGGCGGGCCCAGGGCCAAGGATCTGGTTGCGGCGTCGAGCCCGAATTATAAAGACGTTCAACTGCACGTTTCGCGCGTGGTCGACGGCATTGCGACGATGGAGCATTTGGAGTCCGTTGAAATCCCGGCTGGCGGGAAAGCCGAGTTCAAGCCGGGCGGTCTGCACCTTATGCTTATGCAGGCAAATAAGCCGCTGGAAGAAGGCGGTATGGTGCCGCTGAAACTAACCTTCCGCTCCGGTGAGACCGTCAATGTCGAGGCGATGGTTATGAAGAGAGCGCCGGGCGGCGCTTCGGATATGAAGGAGATGGATCACAGCGGTCACAACGGCCATAAAACGCATTGACAGATAAATCTTCGATGGTGCTCTTCAATAATTTGCAGGAAAACCGCCATTTATGCAGAAAGCAATTCCGAAAACCGATACAGAAGCATGATGATTTGCTGATGACCGCCGAGCGTCTTATTTTGGAGCGGGTGATGGGAATCGAACCCACGTCTTCAGCTTGGAAGGCTGTTGCTCTACCATTGAGCTACACCCGCAAGATATGCGGCCACGCGCGGTAGTCATATTGCAAAACTGTGCAGGCTGCAAGCCGTAGCGTTGGTGCGCGAGTTGAGCAGGAAATTGTAGAAAAGTTGTGGGATTAACGCCTTCAACTGACACAACCCGTGTTGACTGTTGTAATTTCCATCTATGCATCACATTTATCTTGTGGTAGTGAGACGGCTTCATTGCCTTTAAGACAATTAAGCTGCATGGACCCGACCAGCGAGATTTTGGAAACACATTGATCGCTGGAAGGCTTTTTGCGCTTCTGTCAAGAATGGCTTTGTGATGGCTCCCAAAGGAGTGTAGCTCAATCGGCTAGAGCACCGGTCTCCAAAACCGG
>CAZMAC010000263.1:0-4862 GCA_964564085.1 uncultured Hyphomicrobiaceae bacterium | reverse complement strand
GTACGGTGGCCGGCGGTTCGGGAGCTAGCCTAGCCGCGCGCATTGATAAGGTGGGCACGCGGAGTCCGGGTGTCAAGATGTAGACGATTAAGGGCGACCAGGCACGATATGTGGTGCAGTGTACCAGCCTGTTTAAACCCGCATTCCCGGCATGACTTTCCAATTTCGCAACATCGAAAGCGAAACGCTCTCCTCGCCTCAGCCGGGAAGCCCTGATCCGTCGCTTTGCTCCATGAGGTCGGTAGCATCGTCGAGCTTGTTTTCAGCGTCTGTGGACGCGAGGCCACGTCCGCCCGTTTCGAGCGGCAGCGCTTGGATCGAGAACGGAAGTCCACTCATCTCTTGCAGCTCCAACAACGGCGATCGCCCATCGTTCGGTGCGGCGGTTTCGACATAAAGAAATCCAAACTGGGCGGGCGCACCCGGAAACGCGGCGAGCGCACTCCAAGGCGAGTCGGATGCCCCATGCGCGCCGCGAGAAATCACTGATCTTTGCAGGGCCTCGGCGATTCCGGTTCCAACCGAATTGGAAATTGAAGCGGCAATACGTGGCTCGACCTCCGGCTCGGATTTGCAGACCTCAAGCGCGCCGACGAGGCCAGAAATCTCCAAAGCCAATGCAGCAAGGTTGTCGAACTCGCCCTGATCAACGCCGGTGTCTTGGGGCACGACGGAGAGGGCTTCGACAAAGTCTTGGGCGACGGCCCCCATCCTCCGACATCGGACGATCGCCGGTACGTTTTTTTCGGCTTTTGCCTGAACGCGGTCGAGAAACGCGTCGATGATTGCTGATTGTTCCTCCTGGGATGCGCCGGACACGGCAAGCGCCTTTCTTGATTGAATGAGCGCTGCACTTTGGCTGATCGTCAGCCGCTCCGGGAACGCCGGATGATCGATAGCCGGTGCGCTCGGGGATCGGATCGCCGCGCCATGAGCCATGGCACCAAGATAAGACAGAGCGAAGACTGCGATACCGCCAAGCGCTGGCATCGCGTTCCTTCGATCTTCTTCATTGGTGAAATCAGCCTTCATTAAGAGGAAACCTGAGCCGCCGGCGATCAGCCCAAACAAGAGTGGCAGAAGCGTCGCGACCACTGGAGTCTGGGACAAGCCAACGCTGTACCCTGCGGCGGCCCCAATCGAAGCCAACGCCGCTACCATCAATCCAATCGCCCACGCCATATGCACCCCCATCGGTCGTTCGCTGAGAATGACTTAGCCCATCCCGTGCGCGTTTTGCGAGTCCGGCTCAAACACGAGCCGCCCCAGTCTGAGGTCCAGCTACCGCAAAAGGGCAGCCTCCTTCCACTGTTTTGGCTTTGGATGGATCGTTTCCAGCCCGGCACAGCACAAAGCGGGTCCGTTCCTCCACTCCCGCCGATAGCCGGGAGCCCGACGATCTGCCGGGAGCTGGTTGGCGGTGCGGTTGGTAGGCTGTGTTCTGTTGCGGAAGGCCTTGTGCTCTTCAGGCTATCGCGGGCTCACGCTATCGGAGCATGGCCACTTGCTTTCGTTTCTGTACGGCAAGAATGCTCCCACTTTGCCGTATGTTCTGCCGTATAGAGACCACACCGCCCGAAGCGGATACCGTTAAGTCGTTGATTTATCGGGGAAATTTGTGGCGCTCCCTAGGGGAATCGAACCCCTCTTTCCAGATTGAAAATCTGGCGTCCTAACCGATAGACGAAGGGAGCGTCGGTAAGTCAACGCCTGATATAAAAAGGATTTGCGTTGAGCACAAGTCTTCTCATCGCAAAGCCCTTGGATCAAGCTTTTTGTCGCGCCGGATCGGCGATATCTTCTATCAGAACTTCGATTTTCTCACGCCCGCCCCAATTATCGCGTTGCAGCCGCCCCGCCACGTGCAGGACGGCGCCATCGCCATTTTGCAAGACATCGCCCAGCGGCGTCCCGACCACGCGGAAAGCGATCGCGCCGATGGTTGCGCCGCCCCCGGACTTGAGCGAACAGCGTATATGCGCTTCACCCATCAGCCGTGGGAAACCGATTCTGTGCGCCGGAAAGACGAAGCGCGGCGAGGGGTTGCCTGCGCCAAAGGGGCCGGCCTTTTCGATCAGATCAACAAATTCGGATGTGACGGCTTCGGGCGTCAGCGCTCCATCGACGAACAGCGCCGAGCCATCCCTGGCATCGCCGACATGACCGGCAAGGGCCGAACCGAGAAAATTCTGGAAATCTTCTAGCTTGCCACGCTCGATGGTCACCCCGGCCGCCATAGCATGGCCGCCGCCCTTTATAGCAAGGCCTTCGTCAAGGGCGCTCCGGACGGCTTTCCCGATATCGACGCCCGCAATCGATCGCGCAGAGCCCGTCCCTTGCCCCGTCTTTTCATCCCATGAAATCACGATCGCCGGGCGCCGGAACCGGTCCATAAGCCGGCTCGCGACAAGTCCGACAAGGCCCTTATGCCATGCCTCCGATCCCACGATAATGATCGGAAGGTCGGGCGTGGCCTCGATGGCTGCCTCCGCCACGGCGAATGCATCTTCGCAGCAGCGCTGCTCCATTTCCTGACGCTCGCGATTAAGCTGCGTCAAAGTCGCAGCGATCTGAGCAGCTTGTTGATCGTCACTGCAGGATAAGAGTTTCGCGCCAAGCCCGGCATCCCCGATACGCCCGCCGGCATTGATGCGGGGACCCAAAATAAAGCCGAGGTGATAGGGCGTCGGCGCGGATCTGAGACCTGCGGCATCGGCAAGCGCGCTCAGCCCGACATTCTGGCGGCGGTGCATGACCTTCAGGCCTTGCGAAACGAAGGCCCGGTTGACGCCTGTCAGCGGCACGACATCGCAAACCGTTGCCAGCGCAACCAGATCGACAAGACTCAAGAGATCCGGTTCATTCCGGCCCTTCTCATACCAGCCGGCCTGCCGCAGATGGCGCGTCGCGGCGATGAGAAAAAGAAATGTCACCCCGGCCGCGCAAAGATGGCCCTGCTCCGAAAGATCGTCCTGACGATTCGGATTGATGATCGCTTCGGCTGGCGGCAATTCTTCGCCGACCTGGTGATGGTCGATGACGATGACATCCGCGCCGAGACGCTTCGCGGCGGCAAGCGGGTCATGGCTCGTGCTGCCGCAATCGACGGTGACGATCAGGCGCGCACCGTCCTTCACCAGCCCTTCGATGGCCTCGACATTCGGCCCATAGCCTTCAAAAATCCGATCCGGAATGTAGATCACAGGATCGAGCCCGTGAGCGCTGAGAAAACGGCGCATCAGCGCCGCCGAACACGCGCCATCAACATCATAATCGCCAAAAATCGCAATCTTTTCGCTTTTGCGGATGGCCTCGGCGAAGCGGGCGACGCCTGCATCCATATCCTGCAAGAGCGAGGGATCGGGCAGCATCGAACGGAGTGTCGGCGCCATGAGGTCGGGCACATTGTCAAGCGTTGCAACGCGCGCCGCTAAGATACGGCCCAGCAGATCGGGGAGTTCATGCTGCTGACAGATCGCGGTCGCGAGGCGTGCCTGATCGCTGGTGAGCCGTTCGCGCCAGATTTGCTCTTTGACGGAGCGCGTAACGCCGAGAAATGCGCCCTGCTCATCGTTTTCCGCCACTTGGTCAAGCCTCAACGCTGCATTCATTGCCCTATCCATTCAGCTACGCGGCTGCAAGCTAACGCGATTCGGACGGAAAGCGGGCGGGGCCGCAATCATTGTCACATGATCGATGGTCATTCGGCCTTAGATAACGGTATGGTGTCGTTCACATTACCCATTATAGCCGGACATTCATGACAATTGCTGTACGGGTGAACGCAGGAAATGTGGCAGCAGGTGACACGGTGACGTGAAATGGCGGATCGAGCCGTATGAAGCGCGTCACTGCATTACGACGCAAGCGCTGAAAGTAACCGTCAGGCTTGCGCGACTTTCGACGCGACATGGTGGCGTGTCT
This sequence comes from uncultured Hyphomicrobiaceae bacterium, assembly GCA_964564085.1. Classification (GTDB taxonomy): domain Bacteria; phylum Pseudomonadota; class Alphaproteobacteria; order Rhizobiales; family Rhodomicrobiaceae; genus JAHQVI01. The sequence goes on along the minus strand of CAZMAC010000263.1, from coordinate 938 downwards.
TGAGCCAGCGCACGGTTTTTGTCGCAGCACGCATGATCACCGTATGAGTCTCGAGCGCCTTCGCACCAAATCTTACACCGTCAAGCAATGAGCCGTCCGTTACACCGGTTGCGGCGAAAATAACATCGCCCCTGGCCATTTCTTCAATCGAGTATTTGGGGCTTAGATCCGTCAGACCCATGGCTGTCGCACGTTTACGCTCATCCTCGCTCAGCGGTGTCAAACGTCCCTGCATTTGGCCGCCGATACAGCGCAACGCGGATGCGGCAAGCACCCCTTCGGGCGCGCCGCCGATGCCCATGTAAATATCAATGCCCGTTTCTTCGGCTTCGACCGTTTGGATCACGCCCGCAATGTCCCCGTCGCCGATCAAGCGGATGGCAGCGCCAGCTCCGCGAACCTCGTCGATCAGCTTGGCATGACGCGCCCTGTCGAGAATACATACCGTCAAGTCGGGTACAGCAACGCCCTTAGCATCGGCAAGACGGCGCAAATTCTCGGTCGGACTAAGGTCGAGATCGACCAGTCCGGGCTCATAACCAGGTCCGACTGCGACTTTGTCCATATAGATATCGGGCGCATTCAGAAGCGTTCCACCTTCGGCGATGGCCACGACGGCGAGCGCATTCGGCATAGCCTTTGCGCACAGCGTCGTGCCTTCCAGCGGATCGACGGCGATATCGACAGCTGGGCCTGAACCGGCGCCGACCTCCTCGCCAATGAAAAGCATCGGCGCTTCATCACGCTCCCCCTCGCCGATAACCACGCGGCCTGTGATGGCAAGCTTGGCCAGCTCGCGGCGCATCGCGTCGACAGCCGCGCGATCGGCTTCCTTTTCCGTGCCTCTGCCGCGCAGCCGCGCAGCCGCGATGGCTGCGGCCTCGGTGACGCGCGCTACCTCGATCGATAAGGCACGATGGAGTACGTTTTTAGCGTCT
>CAZMAC010000262.1:0-4869 GCA_964564085.1 uncultured Hyphomicrobiaceae bacterium | reverse complement strand
TTTGAAAACGAAGCGTGCTGCGAATGGGTATCAAATGTCAAAGTCGCTCCACTAGATGTGGCACCCCCCGACGAAGCGCGCGCATCTGGTCGCTTCCTAACCTTTCGGTGCAAACGAACGTTTTGGTTAACTGGATTTGATGACCGGGAGGCCGGTCAGTGCATCGGTATGCTCAGGCGGGCGCCGAGCGTGTAGGAAATCGCCGATCCGTCGCCAATTTCAGTGCCGTCTTGAACGCCGACAATATCGAAGGGCACGCCGCCATTCAGATCGGTATCGTTATAAAGCACCTTCGGAACGTAGGAAATCCATTCCGCTTCCCCGAAAAGGGAGACTGTGGCGCTCCCGAAATCCCGTTCCAGAGCCAGTCCCAGAAGGCCGATAAAGGCCGGGGCGGACTCGCTCAGTTGAAGGGATTGCGGACCGACGGGCGTTCCCTTCAGACTGTCCGTGGAGGAATAAGTTCCCTCGTAATCCGTATTTGCATAATACAAACCGGTTTCGCCTCTTAGCTTCAGCCGCAAGCCGTAATCCAAGGGCTTCCAACTGTTGAAACCGAAATACGCGCCGAGATAGGTCGTGTCCAAATCTTCTGTCATATTGACAGGATCTTGAAGAGGCCCGACATCGACGCTGAACAGCGAGGCATCCTGATCCAGCCTGCGGGCGGAAAGCCCGACGCGCCATTGAAAAAGCGACGGCGCAGGCGCGGGAACAGCATCCTTGAGACTGACCATAGGAGCCGAATTGCGATCGAGATCCAACTCCACAGCCGCGCCCCAATAGACCACGTCCCTTTCGACCGAGGTCCTCCAATCACTGACAAGACCTGTGGCATCGCCGAGCGTCACTGTGGTCGGGTCCGGGTCGACAAGCGGGATGAAAGCGCAGTCGCTATCCGCAGTGGAAAGGCACCGCGAGTCCTGGCTGTCCTCATAACGGGAATAAAAGCCTCTCAGAGCGACCGTCATGAGCCAGTTACCGCGGTGATGCGGCATCAATCCGGACAGCTCGCCCGTTAGCTTGTAGCCATTCAAGTCGCCATCATGGTTGCTGTCGTGGCCGATGATCTCTGTGAAGACAGCGTTGGTCCTGGCGGTAAACTCGATATCGTCCATATGAAGAGCCGACCAGCCGGCGCCAAATTCGAGTTTCGGCCCGTTTTGTTGGGCACCGGCCGGCGAAATAGCGAAAGCGAAAAGCCCGCTGAACAGGCTCAGTGCTGCGATCCGGCAGCGGCGATTTGAAAACGGCATGATTTGATCTTTGCTGTCAGTAACGGTGTCGGGACGAAAATCTGGCTGAACGGTAAGATGATTCGATTTGGCATAACAACTTATAGTTGTGTTTGAGGGTGTGAACTCGCCCTTGACCGTGTCCGATATCACTCAGAACTGGCGGAAGCTCGTTCTATGCCTGTGTCGTCAACCCATGATGGTCCGGAATGGACCGGGTCCAAAACCATCATGATTTCACGGACACAGGGCTTACGGCACAACGAAAAACAGGCGGCTGTCCGAAGACGCGCCGCCTGCTGAATAAACAAGCCTGATATGTCTTTTGCGTCCTTAGTTCGCGTAATCGCGCCCAAGCGCTTTGGCCTGCTCGCGTGCACTCGGATTGACCGAGGGACGGAACGGCAGTTCGGCCACGACCGCATCGACGGGCTTGCCGGATTGCTCGCAATAGGCTTCAGGCACTTCAACCGTCAGCTGCGTACCGACTTCCGACAAACGGTGCGGCACCCAGCACAGCGCAATATTGGTCTGCAATTCCGGCGACCACCAGGGCGAGGTCACATAGCCGCAGCGATGCCCATCGGGCTCGGAGATCAGCCAAAAATCATTGGCGTAATCGGTGATCGGTTTGCCGCCGAGCGTGATGCCGACCATGCGCATTTTGAACGGGAAGTTGCCCTCATCGATCATCGTACGCTGGCGCTCCAGCTCCTGCTTGCCGATATAATTGCCCTGCTTCTTGCGCGGCACCTGATAGGCCAAATTCACCTGGAAGGGTGATGTTTCGTAATCCAGATCCTGACCCCAGGACAAAATTCCGGCGGCAACACGGCGGTGATGCGCCGGGGCAATGACGCGGAGGCCGTAGCTCGCGCCTGCGCCGCGTACCGCATACCAAATGCCTTCGGCGTGGACAGACGAGTCGATCGTGTAGATTTCGTATCCCTTCTCGCCGGTGAAACCGGTTTGGCTGACAATCACGTCGGCGCCGGCCAGTTTTCCGCGCATCAAACCGTAATATGGCAGGTTGCGGACCTCATCGCCGAACAGCTCGGCCATCAAATCCTCTGATAGCGGCCCTTGAATCTGAAGCGGGGAGACATCGATCTCGGCAATGTCGACATTATAACGCTGGCCGACATTCACGCCCTGAAGCCACATCATCAGGTCGCTATCCGAAATCGAGAACCAGAATTCATCTTCCGTGATCCGCAGCAGGACCGGATCGTTCAGGATACCGCCCTTCTCATTGCAGAGAATGGCGTATTTGCCGGTCATCGGCTTGATTTTTGTGGCGTCGCGCGTAATGACAAAATTAACAAAGGCTTGCGCATCGGGCCCTTTGACGCGGATTTGCCGCTCAACAGCGACATTCCAAAGCGTCACGCGGTTCACCAGCGCATCATATTCCGCCATCGCGCCGCCGTCTTCAGGCTTCACATAGCCGCGCGGATGATAGATGCGATTGTAAACCGTTGCGCGCCAGCACCCGGACTCAACAGACAAATGCCAGAAAGGCGATTTCCGCACGCGCGTCGAGATCAGCATCTGGACGGGCGTCGGCCCTGATTGGCGCAGATTAATGGGAACCAGCCGGTCGGACTGGTCGACATCGGGAACGTTCGGGTGGGAGCGGTTCGGCGAAACATTGTCTGCTTCGTCGGTCTGCGCAAAATCGAGCACGGCCATGATATGCCTCTTAGCGAAAAAGGTTAATCGTCTGAACAAGACATAACTGGACGGATGCCGATGAGCTAAATGCGACCTGGAGCATTCTAAAATCGGCTTTGGCTGTCGCAGACATGCCAGCGCCTGCCAGGACTCCTGATATTATGAAGCAAATATGAAGTGTGCGGCGTTTCCCCGGATGTGAAAAATGGATTGGATTGAATACTCAGGGAACGGTCTTGAACCGGATGTTTTGGCGGAGAAGATATTCTCAGGCCGTATCCTGGTCTTTGACGGCCTTCCCGCCATGGCTCAGCTTGTCGAAAAGACCCGTGAGCTCCTGAACTCGGCTTTCGACGGCCTTTCTCCAACGTCCGCTTTTGATACGCTAGGCGCTGAAAACTACCGGGCGCGCATGAAGCGGGCGCGCAGCCGTTTTCTCAAGAACGAAGAGATCGGCGGGCTCTATCGGCGTGCGTTGATCGCAGCTGGCGCTGATCCGAAAACGACCTATATCGACAAGCTGTCGCTGCGCAGCGCCCCGCCTTTCGATGCACCATACGCGCCGGGCTTTGGAACACTCCCGCCTCATCGCGACAGTTGGGGGGCTGGGCTTGACTGCCAGATCAATTGGTGGCTGCCCTTTTACGAAATCACCGCCGAACGGACGATGGCGATCTTTCCCCACTATTGGGATCGCCCGATCGCCAACGATAGCGCTGGTTGGGATTGGCAGCGCGCCATGAAAGAGCCGGGTTACCCGAAGCTGCCGACCGCTCAGGAGCCTGTCGATTGGGGCGAGGCGATCACTCTCGTCGTCCCGCCGGGCGCGCTCGTCGCTTTCTCGGCCTCGCATCTCCACGCCACCGTGCCGAATACGACACGGCAAGCGCGGATTTCAAGCGACACGCGGACCGTCGATCTGGCGCATTTGCAGCAAGCGCGGGGCGCGCCCAATGTCGACCGCGGCGCGATCGCGGCAAGCCTGGACTGGTTCCGCCATATCGAAACGGGGCAGGCTTTGTCTCAGTCCGCATAAGCGTTGATGCTGCGTGGCTTAAAGCGGGAGGAAGCCACCCGCCCCTCCCGTAGAGTCGATTACGTCTCCAAACGTGTGTCCATCGTAATCGATGCGTTCAACACCTTCGAGACCGGACAGCCCTCTTTCGCTGCATTGGCAATCCGGTCGAATTCGGACTGATCGATGCCCGGCACTTTTGCATCGACGTCGAGATGGACGGCGGAAATCGCAAAGCCGCCCTCGACCTGATCGAGCTGGACCGTTGCCTTGGTTGCGACGCGCTCCGGCGTGTGTCCGGCTTGGGACAGTTCATGGCTGAAAGCCATCGAGTAGCAACCGGCATGTGCGGCGGCGATGAGTTCTTCCGGGTTGGTGCCGTTTCCGTCCTCGAACCGCGTCTTGAACGAATATTGCGTGCCCGCGAGAACGCCGCTGTCGCTGGAAATGGTCCCGCTGCCCGATTTGAGATCGCCGGACCAAACGGCGGATGCATTGCGTTTCATGTTCGTCTCCTTCCTCGTTTTGTTATGTCCTGCGGCCGCTTTGCTTTTTAGAACAACCCATGCTTAAAACCGGTTTCAACAACGCCCTTACGGCCAAGGCAATGATGCGGGCCTTTGCGGGTTCCTGTTCGCGGAGCGCTAAAGGCGATATTAACCGCTATCCGCCATGTAAACGTGGCCCGGCGAGTCTGCAATATTCTCGCCGTTGTTTATTTTCTGATACGCAAGGCAAGGACGTCTCATTCTTGCTACAGCGCTCAGATCACCTGCTGAGATATTGCGAGCGTGCACGGACGACGGAACCTGCCTGGCTATCTCGCGTTGGAATTATGGCTGCTAGCTGAAACGAAAGACCAAACGGATCTAAGAGGGGGAATAGCAATCATGGCTAGCGGATCGACCAAAGTCGTTATCGCCGCGCTGATCGGAAACTCAGCGA
>CAZMAC010000261.1:0-4874 GCA_964564085.1 uncultured Hyphomicrobiaceae bacterium | reverse complement strand
CGCATGGAGATCATCCGTATTGCCGGTTACACCGAAACGGAAAAGCTTGAGATCGCCAAACGCCACCTGATACCGCATCAGCGGGAAAATCACGCCCTTCAGGCGGAAGAATGGACGGTGGACGATGATGCACTGACCGAGCTGATTCGCCGCTATACGCGCGAAGCCGGGGTGCGTAATCTTGAGCGCGAAATTGCCAAGCTGGCCCGGAAGGCAGTTAAGGAAATCGAGGGCGGCGGTGATAAGCAGGTTCATGTCACCATTACAAACCTGGCGGATTTCCTCGGCGTTCCGAAATACCGCTACGGGCAAATGGAGCACGAAGACCAGATTGGTATCGTAACAGGGTTGGCCTGGACCGAGGTCGGCGGCGAGTTACTGACGATCGAGGGCGTGATGATGCCTGGCAAGGGCAAAATCTCCGTCACCGGCAATCTGCGCGATGTGATGAAGGAATCGATTCAGGCGGCGAACGCCTATGTCCGCTCGCGCGCCGTGGATTTCGGCATCGAGCCGCCGCTCTTTGAGCGCAAGGACATTCACGTTCATGTTCCCGAAGGCGCAACGCCCAAGGACGGGCCGTCTGCCGGTGTGGCCATGGTAACCGCGATTATCTCGATCATGACCGGCATTTCAGTGCGCAAGGATGTAGCGATGACCGGTGAGATCACATTGCGTGGTCGCGTCCTGCCGATTGGCGGTCTTAAAGAAAAGCTGCTTGCGGCTTTGCGGGGCGGCATCAATACCGTCATCATTCCGGAAGAAAACGCCAAGGATCTTGCCGAAATACCGGAAGTGGTGAAGGACCAGCTCAGCATCGTGCCTGTTTCGCGCATGGAGCAGGTGCTGGAAATTGCCCTAAGCCGGAAGCCCGAACCCATCGAATGGACCGAGCCGACGGAACTTGAGCAGCAGGCCGCTGCACAACCTCCAGTACAGCAAGATGTCGGTGTAACCGCTCATTAGGCGAAAAATGGCTGCCCGAAAGGGCAGTCAACCATCATTTCCTGTGTATCTCCTTGGTTTTTCCGTGTTAACGGCTGAAATTAGCGTCTTCAAAAGTTCAAATATCTAGATAAGGTAATGCCCCGTCCGCAACGGCTCCTATGCCGGGCTGTAAGTGATATAAACCGGACTGGCTTTTGTCGCGATAACCAGGCGGCCTTGCGCGGGACGCCCCCTTGTGAGCTGTATATGAGATAAGCCCTAAGGTGGCGTCGGACTCGTAGATTGAGAATGAAGAAAAGGGATAACCATGAATAAAACGGATTTGGTCGCGGCTGTCGCGCAGGATGCGGAGCTTACGAAGGACAAGGCGTCTGTGGCGGTTGAGTCTGTCATCAAGCATATTCAGTCGGCTTTGCTCGATGGCGAAGAAGTCCGCATACCCGGCTTTGGAAATTTCAAGGTCACGGATCGTAAAGCGACCACAGCCCGGAACCCGCGCACTGGCGAAACGGTCAAAGTGCCTGCTACCAAAGTTCCGAAATTTACGCCCGCGAAGGGTCTGAAGGAAACTTTGAACGCCTAAGCTTCGACATAACTCTGCGCGCGCGGCGGCTGTTTTTCCGCGTAATCGCAATCAAAAATTAAATCCACGCCCTCTCCGGTTCTCGGAGCGGGCGTTTTTATTGAGCGGTCTTCCATAGCCGCTGGAATAAGATGAGCTAGGGCCTGTTGAGATTCATCTCGAATTAAACACGGCGGCGCAAGCATAGATCATGGCGGCAAAACTCTAATCGGTCTTGTCGCTTCGCATGGTAATTCGCTTGAACTCCTTGAGTTCGCAGAAGAAGTTCTCGATCAGATGCCGCCATTGATAAATCACCTTATTCAGCGGACGAGGTTTTGTCCGACGTTAATGTTGAGAAATGACGGCTTTGGCGTCGCGTTCTTCGATGATCCGGTCCGAACCGAAGGCTTTATCCGCGATCAAAGCCTCGAAATCGATGTCCTCGATCAGCGGTGACGCCCACCGTGTCGAAGCGATGGCCGGGCAGTGGCAGCTCCAAAAATCACTCCGGATCACGCGATGTCGCACATCACTCTCCAACAATGCCGTCACTGCAAATATCTTTCGGATCTCTCTCAAGGCGATCCAGCTTAACCGTGTTGATCAGGACGATGGCGGCGTTTGGTAGATACTGTCTGTCACCGGCTCCAGCCAATGGACCTGCTGGCCGTCAAGCGCTTCCTGAATGGCTAGATGGACCATGAACGTGTTAGGTGCCGACCCGTGCCAATGTTTTTCTCCGGGCGGGATCCAGACCGTATCGCCAGGCCGAACCTCACGAACCGGTCCACCTTCCGACTGCACCCGGCCTGTACCGCTGACAATATGGAGCGTCTGGCCAAGCGGGTGCGTGTGCCAGTTGGTCCGCGCGCCCGGCTCGAAGCTGACAATCAGCGCCTTCACCCGCGCCGGTTCGGGCGCCTCGATCACGACATCCTGCCAAACCGTTCCGGTGAAATAATCCGGATTACCGCGACGGGTTGCTACGCTTCCAGCTTGCCGAATATCCATCTTTTCTCCTTCCACCCAATCTAAATTCAGACTTGGATTGCCTATCATTGTCGTCCGCGGCAGTCGCGTAATACGCTCGCTGAGAGAGCGTATGATGTAAAGACGCCTGCGCTGGACCATTTGCCAGTTTCATGTCAACTCCACCGGCCGGTTTCTGGACCGCTTTTTCAGACCAGCAGCGGCATCATCGCCGTCGCCAGGCTCAGCACAAGGAAAAAGCCGCACATATCGGTAATCGTCGTCAGCATCGGGCCGGAGGCAACGGCAGGATCGACATTATACCGCTTGAGAAGCAACGGAACGGTACCGCCGATCGAAACGGCAATCACTGTATTGAGCGCAAGAGCGATACCGACAACGAGCCCAATAAACGGATTGCCTTTCCATGCCCATGCCGCAAGAGCGATCAGCGTGCCCAATGCCACGCCATTGATCAATCCAACGGTAACCTCTTTAAACCATACGCGTAAGACGTCACCTGGCCGCGCAATCCCAAGCGAGAGCTCGCGCATACTGACGGCAACCGCCTGATTGCCCGAGCAGCCACTCATATCGGAGACGATCGGCAGAAAGACGGCAAGCGCAATGACGGCTGCGAGTGTGTCCTCATAAAAAGCAATCACGCTCGCGGCGATGATATTGAGACCGATATTGACTGTAAGCCAGGAAAGGCGACGACGCGCGCGCATTACGGTCGGCATTGAGCGCAGCTCTTCGGTGACAACGCCTTGGAGCTTTTGAACCTCGGATTCGGCGCGTTCAAGCTCGGCGTCGGCAAGAGCGTCGCGAGAGACGGCGCCGATCAATCTCTCATCGTCATCGATGACCGGCAAGCTAAGAAACGGATGTTCGTCGAAGAGATCACGAAGCTCGGACAGCGGCGCTTCCGGTTTGACGGAGATCGCTGGCGACATGATCGATCCGAGGGTCGTGCTGCGGGTTGTCGTTAAAAGCTGACGGAGAGAAACGACACCTAGCAACTTTCCTCTGGCATCGGTGATGTAAGGATGACCTCCGCGAAAGCGCTCAAAATCTTCATCGGGATCGGACAATTTTTTCAGAACGTCCGCAACCGTCTCACTGTCCTGAAATTTGAACATTTCGGTCATCATCAGACCGCCCGCCGTGTCCTCCTCGTAGGACATCAGCTGACGGGCCGACGCCGACTCAGCCTTCTCCATTTTTTCGAGGATGGCGGTCGCGTCCTCTTCATCCAGTTCGCCAAGAACGTCGGCGCGATCGTCACTGTCGAGTTCTTCGAGAATGTCGGCGGCATCGGCGGCATCGAGCGACTCGACCAGCGATGCGGCCGTCTCGTCAGGCAGTTGCTCCAGGAGCCAGGCCGCGTTCTCGTTATCGATCAGTTTGAGGAGCTGCGTGCGCTCGTCTTCGTCGAGCTGGAGGAGTGCCCGTGTATTGTCACTGGCTGAAAGGCTTTCGATAGTGTCGTGCGCTTTGCCGGCATCCTGCTGTTCCACCGCGATGCGCAGTTTTTCCCAGGGGCGCTCGTCGGGCTCGATCACTTCTGGTGTCATGGCAGGACCTCAATGATAAAATTAATTTGCTACATAGATTTTTTCCTACGCAGCAATGAATTTTCTTCCCGGATGCCGAGTGTGTCCGAGGATAATGATGCAACGGTCGGCGCATTGAGAATTGGGTACGGCATGATTGCCGTATTTTTTGCTGATAGAGAAAAGACTCTGGCGAGGAAAGTAGATTGCCGAGGCGCATCATGCAAATGCAACGGAGTGCGGCGAGGTTTTGCTTATTTGCTTGGGCATCAGCTTTGCCGCAAAACCGCAAGGCATCCCCGTCTTCACGGGGACATGCTTTTCGGGCCGATGCGCCTGTTTGCTTGGGCATCAGCTTGACCCTAAAACCGCTACGCGCTTTTACGGGCCGATGCGCCGGTCTCGATCTTCCATTCCCACGATGGCATTGCAGAAATTGCAGCACAAAACCCCTCGCTGGGACGCTTCCCTTTGCGTCACCCCGGAAAGCGCCCCGCGCTTGTCCGGGGTCACTTCCGGAGCCATCTTACGCGACCCCGGACAGCCCTTTGGGCTTCCGGGGTGACGATTTCCACAGCACCAAATTCCTCGCTGGACGCCGTCCACGAGGTTTTGAGTTTTTGCTTGGGCATCAGCTTTACGGCAAAACCGCAAGGGCATCCCCGTCTGCACGAGGACATGCTTTTGCCGGATGATGCCGTATGGCCCGCCGCATCGGCCCGCAAAAGTGGGAACCGGTTTTGCGGCAAAGACGATGCGCCAGCAAATAAGGGCAGGCGCAGGCAGCCGGTCGGCTGGCCTAATTTTAACGTGTATCAGCCTTCCGGCTGCCCACG
>CAZMAC010000260.1:0-4893 GCA_964564085.1 uncultured Hyphomicrobiaceae bacterium | reverse complement strand
CGAAGTTCGCTACGGAACGTGCTGCAAGAAGGAGGCGAACTTCGGAATCGGGACACTAGAGCGATCATTCCGACTTCGTCTCGCCCTCGTCTTTCGCAGGATCCGGATTAGCCTCGTTTTGGGCACTTGAATCAGGCTGCGCTGATGCTTCTGCTTCGACCGCCTTCTTCAAGTCAGGATCGACAAATTCGATTTTTGCATCGGTTCGAAGGTTTTGCACCTCACCTTGCAGTTTGGCCTGAACCAATGACGCGGTGATTTGGTCCTTGACGTCATTGAAGCTTGGCGGCTGCCGATCGCGCTTGTCTTCGACTTTGATGATATGCCAGCCAAATTCAGTCTTCACAGGCTCGGAGATTTTTTCCTTTTCCAAAGCAAAAGCGGCGTCCTCGAATGGCTTTACCATCTGTCCGCGCGAGAAATAACCAAGATCGCCGCCGCCCTGGCCGCCGCGGTCCTGCGAATATTACTCCGCGAGCATGCCAAAATCTCCGCCATCCTGAAGTTCCTTGGAGACCTTTTTGGCTTCGTCTTCGGTTTTTACAAGGATGTGACGCGCACGAATTTCCTCTTGTGTTGGAATGCTTTTGACGCGTTCATCGTAAAGCGCTTTTGCTTCCGACTCAGGAACGCCGTCACGAACTTTCTTCTCGAAAAACGTGTCACGTAGCGCGCGAAGCCGGTAATAATCCATCCGCTCTTCAAACGCATTGCCTTTGGCCAAATCCGCCTTTTCAGCAGCATCGGCCATCAAATGCGTCTCAATCAGATATTCCACCAGAACGCGTCGCCGATTTTGCGTCGGGACACCGGTGAGCTGGGATCCGATTTCCGCTTCCGCATATTTAATCTCGGACTCGGTGATGTCATGACCGTTAACTTTGGCGATCACTGTCTCAGGCGCCGCCCAGGATGGCGCGGAATACACGGCCGCTGCAAGGATCAGAACGGCTAATTTCATACGTTTCACTGTGTTTCCTCATGTGTTTGAGTGGGATGTGCCGCTCAAAGACTGCTATATGTAAATTATGCAATTGGTGCGGCGATGCCTGTTCTCTTGTTTAACGCCGCGATCACCCGGGCGCAAAGACTGAATTCGGGCAAACGAATGCGATTGTATCGTTGTTATATGGCTGAAGCGTGCGTTGACAAGGATTAGCGCCCCTCTTATCTCTGCTAATGCGAATTTGCCGGCCATCAACTGATCGCCTTGCCTCGCGTGGTAACGAATAATCCGCCAGGATGATCGTTTCTATACGTGTCATAAAGCTTTTGAGAGCATCAGGCGGTTTTGATGCCGGTGTCCGATTTTCTCTTCGTCAGCTCTTTGATAATTGGGCGTGGCGCGTTTGAGGCATTGCAATGGTATCTTTAGCGACGCTCGCTAGCAAAATTTTTGGAACATCCAACGATCGCAAACTCAAGATCTATGACGCACGGGTTAAAGCAATTAATGACCTTGAGGCGGAGATTGAGGCTCTTTCTGACGAAGCCTTGCGCGCAAAGACTGGTGAGTTTCGTGATCAACTCCGTCAAGGCCAATCCCTGGACGATTTGCTTGTTCCAGCCTTTGCAACCGTTCGCGAAGCCGCCAAGCGTGCCCTCGGACAGCGGCACTACGACGTTCAGCTGATCGGCGGCATGGTTTTGCACGAAGGCAAGATCGCGGAGATGAAGACAGGTGAAGGTAAGACGCTTGTTTCGACGCTGCCGGTCTATTTGAACGCCCTTGCCGGACGCGGTGTTCACGTTGTCACCGTTAACGACTATCTCGCCCGGCGCGACGCCGAATGGATGGGGGCGATTTATAAATTTTTAGGGATGCGCGTCGGCGTTATTTTGCATGAGCTGGACGATGATCAACGCCGTGATGCGTATGCCTGTGATATCACCTATGGCACCAATAACGAATACGGTTTCGACTATCTGCGCGACAATATGAAATTTTCGACCGGCGACATGGTTCAGTTCGGCGGACGTAGCGCGGAACTATTGGGGCATGCCTACGGTATTGTCGACGAGGTGGACTCCATCCTCATCGACGAGGCCAGAACACCGCTTATTATTTCAGGTCCGGTTGAAGACCGCACCGAATTATATAATGCCGTCGATGGCATCATTCCCAACCTTGCCGAAGAAGATTACGAGCTCGACGAGAAAATGCGGACCGTTACGCTTACCGAAATAGGTAATGAGCGGGTCGAAGAAAAATTGCGGGAAGCCGGGCTGCTCGAGGAGAAAGCGTCTCTATATGACACAGAAAGCGTCACGCTCGTTCACCACGCAAATTCAGCCTTGAAAGCGCATAAGCTGTTTCTCCGCGACCGTGACTACATCGTCCGGAATGACAAGGTGGTAATCATTGACGAATTTACTGGCCGCATGATGGAAGGGCGCCGCTATTCTGAAGGATTGCATCAGGCTCTGGAGGCGAAGGAGCGCGTTGAAATCCAGCCTGAAAACCAGACCATGGCCTCCATCACCTTCCAAAACTATTTCCGCCTTTACGACAAGCTGGCCGGCATGACCGGTACCGCGCTGACGGAAGCCGGTGAGTTCGGCGATATTTACGGGTTAGAGGTCATCGAAGTTCCCACCAATCGCGCGATGGTTCGTAACGATCATCACGATGAAGTTTACCGGACGGCAACGGAGAAATATTCCGCAATCATCGAACTGATAAAAGACTGCCGTGAGCGCGGCCAACCCGTGCTCGTGGGCACCACATCGATCGAAAAATCCGAAAAGCTCGCCGAGGAGATGAAGAGCAAGAAGATCTCGCATCAGGTGCTCAACGCGCGTTACCATGAGCAGGAAGCGTATATCATCGCTCAGGCCGGTGTGCCTGGAGCTGTGACCATCGCCACCAATATGGCCGGTCGCGGAACGGACATTCAGCTTGGCGGCAATCTTGAAATGCGTGTCAAGACCTGGCTGGCCGAACAGGAAGCAAAAAACAAAACACCGGAAGACACCGAGGTCGTGTCGAAAACGGAAGAGTTCCAGCGCGATATTGACGAGAAGAAGGCTCAAGCGCTCAAGGCTGGCGGGCTTTATGTCGTTGGAACGGAGCGTCACGAGTCACGCCGTATCGATAATCAGCTTCGTGGCCGCTCAGGCCGCCAGGGCGATCCGGGAGACAGCAAGTTTTTCCTCTCTCTCGAAGACGATCTCATGCGCATCTTCGGCTCTGATCGTATGGATGGAATGTTGCGGCGCCTCGGTCTTCAAGAGGGCGAAGCGATTGTTCATCCCTGGATCAATCGCGCGCTTGAAAAGGCACAACAAAAGGTCGAAGCGCGTAATTTCGAGATGCGTAAGAACATCTTGAAATATGATGACGTCATGAACGATCAGCGCAAGGTCATTTTCGAGCAGCGCATCGAACTGATGCATAAGGAGGACGTCAGCGAAACCGTCACGGATATGAGACACGAAACTGTGGATCATCTTGTCTCCGAACATATCCCGCCAAATGCCTATGCCGAACAATGGGATGCGGAAGGGCTGCAGGAAGGCGTCAAAGGCGTTTTCGGTCTTGATCTACCAATCGTCGAATGGTCCAAGGAAGAAGGCATTGCGGATCAGGAGATCCGAGAGCGCCTGCTCCAGAAGGTTGACGCGGCCGCTGCCCGTAAAGCTGCCGAGCTTGGTCCCGAGCTGATGCGTCAGGCGGAAAAAGGTTTGTTGCTCCAAACGCTTGACCATCTCTGGCGTGAGCATCTGGTCATGCTTGAGCATTTGCGGCAGGCAGTCGGTTTGCGTGGTTTTGCACAGCGCGATCCGCTCAACGAATATAAGACTGACTCGTTCACGCTGTTCGAGAGCATGCTGACACGCCTTCGCATGGCCGTAACTGAACAGCTCATGCATATCCATCTGACACCGCAGGACAGCTTTGAGATGCAAGAAGAGCTGCCCGAGATGCATGCCTCGCATATCAGCCCGCTAACAGGTGAAGACGAATTTGAAATCGCTGAAGCGGCAACCGGAACCGATGGGCCTCCACCAAGGAAATCACGTTCCGGTGGTGCGGCCGGCCCGACGCCGATACGGACGCGAAACAAGGCAGCTACCATCGATCCTGAAAATCCCGATACTTGGGGGAAAGTTGCGCGGAATGCGCCATGCCCATGCGGATCCGGCAGAAAGTTCAAACATTGCCACGGAGCGCTTGTGGCGTAGACGACAGCTTGTTTTATCCTTTGAGAAAATGCCCAACGGCAGCGTTGAGCGTAATCTCAATTGCGCACAAGGTGTTTCATCGGCGGACAGTATTCCCGAAGCGCGATTGCAGAATTTCTGTTGGCTTTTCCTCTCTGCGCTGAATACGTCCCTTTGCATAGGCTGATTTCAGGCGGGATGTGCGTCTGCTCGAACAAATCATAGCCCGGCTTCAAACTCTGCCAGAACTCCGACCAACGGTGGCGCCTATAAGCGTTGAGCCTTGCTTCAGTTAAGCGGAAGGGAAAAATATGGACCGTAAAACGGTTTTGCCCTGCATCCAGCGCCGCATTTATCAGATCCCACAGCTCACTCACCACCCCGTTCGTCATGGCATAACACCCGGCGGACGAACAGCCGCCATGCACCATAAGATATGAGCCGGTTCGCCCTTTCATGCGGTCGTAAAGATTTGGGAAGCCGAGATTGAAAGAGCGATGCCAGCGGCTATTTGGGTTCAGTTGAGTGCGCGATACGGTGTAAAAGCCTTCCGGGGCTTGATGATCGCCGGTTTTGAGCTTGGGACCGAGCCGACCGGACCAATAACATATCGGATAGCTGGCGAATTTGACGAACCGCTCGCCCCGCTTCATCCAAAGCTCAAGTCTGAGCTCGCTCTTAATGATCCGAATGAATATCGGAGCACCGCGCTTAAAGCCTTTTTCGGCC
>CAZMAC010000259.1:0-4897 GCA_964564085.1 uncultured Hyphomicrobiaceae bacterium | reverse complement strand
ACCCGCAATAATAACTTTCAGACCGCGGCTCTCGGCCTCTTTCGCGTAGGCATAGAGCCGGTCCGGCGTGCGGTGGGCGGAGACGATGCGCGCCTCATAGGACACGCTCAGCTCGTCGAGCGCATCGGCCGCGCGCCGCATGGTCGGCCAGTCGCTCTGGCTGCCCATAATGATACCGATGGCGGGGTTTGTGGTCATAATGGTCGTTTACCGTCTCAATCACTTTGGCCGCAATTAAACGAAGCATGCGGCGACGGCAAGACGCGAAACTCAACTTTAGGCAATAATATCTGGAAAAAGCTCGTCTTCCACGCGCGCGATCTCGTCTTTGATGTAGAGTTTCTTTTTCTTTAAGCGCTTGATCTGGAGCTGATCGGTATGGCTGCCTCCTTCTAAACTGGCGATTGCGGTATCGAGATCGCGATGTTCCTGTCTGAGTTGTGCCAATGCGGCTCTCAGCCGCTGACCACGGTCTTCTGTCATCCATTACCTCTAAAGCAGGCGAAGGCTTTTCAGCATATTATCATAAGCTGTCCGCTATTTCCCGAAGCTTGAACTTTTGGATCTTTCCTGTTGATGTCTTTGGAATCTCAGTGAAGCAAACGTAACGCGGCGCCTTGTAATGAGCCAGGTGCTCCCGGCAGTGGGCGATGACATCCTCAGCCGTTGCGGAGGCGTTTGGCTTCAGCTCAATAAAGGCGCACGGCGTCTCGCCCCAACGCTCGTCCGGCTTGGCGACAACGGCGGCGGCTTGAATCGCCGGATGTTTGTAAAGCACGTCCTCGACCTCGATTGAGGAAATATTCTCGCCGCCGGATATGATGATGTCCTTGGAGCGGTCCTTAAGCTGGATGTAACCATCCGGATGCAGGACGCCGAGATCGCCTGAGTGAAACCAGCCCCCTGCGAAAGCTTCGTCCGTCGCCTCGGCGTTTTTCAGATAGCCTTTCATGACGATATTGCCGCAAAACATGACCTCGCCGAGTGTTTCGCCATCGGCGGGGACCTGCTCCATCGTTTCAGGATTCATGACCGTCAGCCCTTCCAGCGGAATATATTTGACGCCCTGGCGCGCTTTTTTCGTTGCCCGTTTAACGCCGTCGAGCGCGTCCCACTCCGCCTTCCACTCATTGACGACGGCCGGTCCGTAGGTTTCGGTCAGCCCGTAAACATGAACAACGTCGAACCCGGCATCGCTCATCGCGGCAAGAACAGCCTCCGGAGGAGGCGCTGCCGCAGTGAGGAATTGAACCTTGGTGTCGAGAGGCCGCTTTTGCTCTTCAGGCGCGTTGAGGATCGTGGACATCACGATCGGCGCGCCGCACAGATGGGTTACTTTCTCATCGCTCAGCGCGTTCCAGATCGCATCGGACCGGACATAGCGCAGGCAGACATTCGTGCCCGCGACGACCGGCACGGTCCAGGGAAAGCACCAGCCATTGCAGTGAAACATCGGGAGCGTCCAAAGATATGACGGATGCTTGCCGATACTGCCCGCCAGAATATTGCCCATCGCCAGAAGATAGGCGCCGCGATGATGGTAGACGACACCTTTTGGGTTGCCCGTTGTGCCTGAGGTGTAATTGAGGCTGATCGCGTCCCATTCATCGGCGGGCATTTGCCAGGTAAACTCCGAATCGCCTTCGGCAATGAAGGCCTCATAATCGCGTTCGCCCAGCCTTTCACCGCCGTTGAAGGCCGGGTCGGCATAATCGATCACGACCGGCTTGACGCTCGCTTTGGCAAGCGCCTCCTTCATGACCGGCGCGAATTCCGTATCGGTGATGACGACTTTGGTTTCCGCATGGTCGAGCATGAAGGCGATAATGGCGGCATCCAGCCTGGTATTGATGGAGTGGAGAACCGCTCGAAGCATCGGCACGCCGTGATGCGCCTCCAGCATGGGCGGCGTGTTGTGAAGCATCACCGAAACCGTATCGGCTTCCCCAATTCCAAGACGTGACAGGGCCGAGGCGAGCCGGCAGGACCGCGCGTAATACTCGGCATAGCTGAAGCGCTGCGCGCCATGGACGACGGCCAGATGGTTCGGAAAAACCTGAGAGCTCCGGGCCAGAAAGCCGAGCGGTGTCAGCGGTTGGAAGTTCGCTGCATTTTTATCAAGACCAACGGCATACGGATTGTTCTGCATCAACGTCTCTCCCCAAATTTTGGCCTATTATGCCATAAGCGGACATAGTGCGAAGAGGCTCATTGCGAGCAAAGAAGGACTTGTCAGCGCGTCTTTCGCCTCGCACTATGCGTTTCGGAAATAAGGATCAGCCGATTGGCGCTTTTTTCCGGCAATTTTTCGTGCTTTGGAGCGACAAAAATTTTGCCGGAAGCCTATGCAAGAGCTGAAGGGAGGACACGATGAGCCGGTATCACGAAGTTTATGAAAGCTGGAAGCGCGATCCGCTTCGCTTTTGGGCGCAGGCTGCTTCGGACATCGATTGGGTGAAGCCGCCGGAAAAAATCTTCGACCCCTCCCAAGGTCAATATGGACGCTGGTTTGCGGACGGGCTTTGCAACACGGCCTTCAACTGCCTGGACCGGCATGTCATCAATGGCGGCCGCGCTGATCAGCCCGCCCTGATCTATGACAGCCCGATGACCAGCCAGAAGCGCAGCTATACCTATGCGGAGCTGCTCGACGATGTTTCCGCGCTGGCTGCTGTCATACGGGATAAGGGCGTGCGCAAAAGCGACCGCGTGATCATCTACATGCCGATGATCCCGGAAGCCGTGATTGCCATGCTGGCCTGTGCGCGTCTCGGCGCGATCCATTCGGTTGTGTTCGGCGGGTTTGCTGCCAATGAGCTGGCCACCCGGATCGACGATGCAAAGCCAAAAATGATTTTATTGGCTTCTTGCGGCCTGGAGCCTGGCCGGGTCGTTAAATATAAGCCGCTTATCGACGCTGCCATCGATCATGCCGCGCATAAGCCGGAGACCTGTCTCGTCTACCAGCGTCCTGAAGAGCGGGCACCTCTCACCCCGGGCCGTGACCATGACTGGACGGCGCTTTTCACCGAGGCAAAATCCCGGGGCAACCGGGCCGATGCGGCAATCCTGGCGGCAACCGATCCGCTTTACATCCTTTACACATCAGGCACCACGGGTGAGCCGAAAGGCGTTGTTCGCGACAATGGCGGGCATATGGTCGCCCTGAAATGGACCATGAAAAACCATTACGACATCGACCCCGGCGAGGTGTTCTGGGCTGCGTCCGATGTCGGCTGGGTCGTCGGCCATTCCTATATCGTCTATGCCCCGCTCCTTCATGGCGCGACCACGATCCTTTATGAGGGCAAGCCGGTCGGAACGCCGGATGCAGGCGCGTTCTGGCGCGTGATTTCGGAGCATAAGGTCGCGTCGATGTTCACCGCGCCGACGGCGTTTCGCGCGATCAAGAAGGAGGATTCGAAAGGCGAATTCCTGAAAAATTACGACCTTTCGCATTTCCGTACGCTGTTTCTAGCCGGCGAGCGCGCCGATCCCGATACGATCAAATGGGCCGAGGATTTGCTCAAAGTGCCGGTGATCGACCATTGGTGGCAAACCGAGACAAGCTGGGCGATCTGCGGCAATCCGGTCGGGCTTGGAGTCTTGCCGGTCAAATATGGTTCGCCGACGGTGCCGATGCCCGGCTATGATTTGAAGGTCCTCGACGAAAGCAATCACCCTGCGGAGCGTGGCAAGACCGGATCGCTCGCCATTCGCCTGCCCTTGCCGCCTGGCTGCCTGCCGACGCTCTGGGGCAATGACAAGCGCTTCCGAGACAGTTACCTGACGGATCATCCGGGTTATTACAAAACGGCGGATGCAGGTTATATCGACGAAGACGGCTACGTGTTTGTTATGGCGCGTACGGATGATATCATCAATGTCGCCGGTCACAGGCTTTCCACCGGCGCGCTCGAAGAGGTTGTCTCGGCGCATCCCGATGTCGCTGAATGCGCAGTGATCGGGATCGCCGATGCGCTGAAAGGTCAGGTTCCGGCCGGGTTCGTCGTGCTGAAATCCGGTGTCGACAAATCGGCGGCGGACGTCGAGAAGGAAATCATTCAAAAGGTGCGTAATGAAATCGGCCCGGTCGCGGCATTCAAGCTTGCACTGACCATCCAACGCCTGCCGAAAACGCGCTCCGGCAAGATCCTGCGGGGAACGATGCGCGCCATTGCCGATGGCGAGGCCTACCGGATGCCAGCCACAATCGATGATCCGGCAATTCTTGATGAAATATCCGACGCGCTGAAGGGGCGAGGAATCGAAGTAAGCGGTAAAGTTAATTAAGGAAGCGAGTTGAGCTTACCGCCATATGCTGAGCGAATGGCAAAGCAGGCTGGAGAAGACGGTCATCACTCGCGGTGCTGGCGGCGACGGTTCGCATGATCTCGGCCATTGCCGGAGAGTCTGGCAGGTCTGTCGCCAGATCGCCGATGCGCTGGAGGAGCCGTCCGACCGGCTGGTTCTTCTCGCAGCATCTTATCTGCATGACATCGTCTCATTGGAGAAGAACGATCCCCGTCGCTCGCAGGCCTCGCGGATGGCGGGTGAGGAGGCGCGTTTCATCCTGTCTAAGCTCGACTTTCCAGCGGAAAAGCTTGAAAGCGTCGTTCACGCCATTGAGGCGCATTCCTTTTCGGCCGGCATCGAGCCGCTGACAATCGAAGCCAAAATCCTTCAGGACGCCGACCGCATGGAGTGTCTCGGCGCCATCGGCCTTGCGCGCATTTTCTATGTCGGCGGACGGATGGGCACGAAACTCTTTGACGAGAACGACCCGTTTGCCGAGGACCGGCCTCTCGACGATCTTTCCTATTCCCTGGATCACTTTTACACCAAGGTTCTACGCCTTCCCGAGCTTATGAAGACCGCTCCCGGCCGCGCGATTGCG
>CAZMAC010000258.1:0-4915 GCA_964564085.1 uncultured Hyphomicrobiaceae bacterium | reverse complement strand
TGATTTTACCAGTGTGATTCAGATCCAAAAGTTCGTTCTGAGCTTGCCGCATAATTTGACGAACTTCTGGATCATCACACTAGGGCGAGTGCTGTCGGAGACGCCGCGAATTCGGCAAGATCGTTCTCATCACCGAAATTGGCCCGAAGCATGATGGCCGTGCTACTGTGTTAAAGGCGCCGAACGTCATATGCACATCGTCCGGGCGGCGGCCCAAGATGCTTTCGGCAGTGTCGGAGGATCCCGCTTCAGCGCCTCATCAGGTGAGATCGACACGGCGCCTGCGGTCACCGGACTTTGCCTATCCCGGACTTGCCTCCCCCCAGCCTTGAGCCGGGAGTGCGGGGATCCGGTGACCTATTCCGCTGACCTCGCAAGTTGCACGCAATGCCGACCGGCTCTCCCGGCCACGCCATAATCTTGCCTGTTACTGCTGCGTATTGGCCGGGGCGTCATCGTCGCCATCGTCGTCGCCGGCATCGTCCCCGTCAGCGCCGTCGTCGCCCCACTCATCATCATTACCATCATCATCGTCATCACCAGTGGCATCGAGAGCTGCGGTACAGGCCTGCGAAAGTTGACCCTCATTTTCGTCAAGGCAATCGCCAATAGCATCCTCGCCCGATGCGCCAGCGCATAATTTCGCAATCTCGGCCTTACACGCCTGCGCCACCGGTGCCGCTCCCTGAGCAAACGCTGGAACCGCAAATAACGATAAGGAAAAAGCAACAACGACGATCCGACTGACTTTCGACATGATATTCTATCCCCAATAACAGATTGTTTTCTTTGGCAAATACTTTGTTGGGACTCAACACGCCCAAATTATGGCAAAAAACCGAAACGAAGCCTCCGGAAAAACAGTCGTGTCCAACAGGACATACCGATTGTCTTCGGGGGTTTCTCAATCTCAGACTCGCCAAAAACGCCGTGAACACAGACAAGCGATTGCAAAGGCCGAATTCCCGATCTTCGCCTAGCCGGTAAAAAAGCGGGCATTGGAAGGCGCCTCAAATAAGCGCCAGGCCTTCGCGATTGCTTGAGACGGCTGCTATTCCGAAGACAAAACTCTGCTTAATTCTTCGCGATCGGTTTTTGCGCGCATGCTTTCTCGCATTTGCGTCAACGCCGCAAACGCATTTGCATTGCCGGCCCCGAATTGTTCGTCATAGCCGGCCGGCCCGAGGTCCATTGCGGTATTTCTTAGGAATTGGCGAATATCATCGAGATCGAGCGCCGGGTTATGTTCGAGCATGAGTGCGATGATCCCAGTGATATGCGCTGCGGCGAACGATGTGCCGGTCTGCAGAAGATGGCCGTGGTCCAGCGATGGGGTCAGCACATCGACGCCGGGCGCGGCGATATCGATGAAGCCGCCACGGTTTGCATCCGTATACAGCGTGTCTTTTACATCCGTTGCGGTAACAGCGATCACTTGCCGGTAGGCCGCAGGATAGGCGGGAGGCGCTTTAGGCCCTTTATTCCCCGCCGCAGCAACGATGATCGTTCCTTTTTCCGTAGCAAGAGCAATACCGCGCTTCAGCAACGCATCTTCCGGTCCGGTAAGGCTCAAATTAATGATATCAGCGTTCTTTCTAACCGCCCAGTCCAACCCGCGCATGAGCGTAGCGGTGGTCGCGGCACTTTGGCCATCTCCGACGGGAGTCAGTGCATTTACACCGAGCAACCGGGCATTCGGTGCAACGCCGTGCAGCATACCACGTGCACTGATAATTCCTGCGATCGCTGTGCCATGATCGCTGCTTATAACGCGTCCGCCGGTCGCCGCATTGAATGTCTCCGTCAATGACCCGGCAAGATCTGGATGCGTGTTGTCAATTTCAGCGTCAATGATCGCGACACGCACGCCATCGCCCGTCGCGATTAAGCGCGCCCGGGCGATATCAAGCTTGGCAAGTGCATATTGAAGCTCTGACGCGGACGTATAATCGGACGATCCCTGCGCCCCTGCTCTCGGCGAATAATAGTAATTCGGTTGCGGGCTGTTGATCTGGGCTTCGGCTTGCAGCGAAGCGACGACGGCCGGAACGGCACGGCCATCGGGTATCCGGAAACGAACGAGACGTATGTTGAAAAATTCTAGCGGCCAACGCTCAAGGAGTTCGAGCCCGTAACTTTGCGCAATCTGCTCCTCGACGGCCTCTGGGGCCTCAGGCGCAACGAGCACCAGAACCTCATCCGGCGCAAATGACGGCAGCGATGCCGTTATGGCCGGGGCCGCCGTTCGATTGGTTGGGTCCAGCGGTGTGTTCGTCAAGCCTTCGGAATTTTGCGGAGGCGAGGACTCCACCGACGAGGCGACACCCGGAATATCTGTCCTGTCGCCCGCCGGACCGCATATGAACACGCCCGGCCGCACTGTACGACGAACTCGACGCGGCCCGCACCGGCAACGGCCGCTCCATACGCTCCCGCCGAGACAGACCAAATGCCTGCCGGGCTGTTCCGTGTAAGGCTCTCTGCCCGTCCCGTTATCGTCCGGTTCCCAATTCTCCGTCTGATCGTCGGAATTGCCATGACCTCGATCATCGTCAATTGCGGGGCCGTTCGGGTTGCGCTGATGGCCTGTAACTTCGTAACCGTGACCGCCAGGCGCTTCGTGAGTGGGCCAGCCTTCTGTCAGTCCACCCCTTAATTCGAGGTCGGTGTCACGAGGTTGCGACGTCAGGTCCGGACCCTGCGGATCTGCACCATTGTCCATCTCGTTACTCATAGAAACGTTCGGGTTACGGTGATGGCCTGTAATCTCGTAACCTTGACCGCCCGGTTCGTCTTGATCGGGCTGCTCCACATACGGACCGCTTATTGGATCAATATTATCATCGGAGTTTTCTGCTGCCGGGCCCTGCGCGTCCTCCCCACTGGCCAAGCCGATATTCGCAACCCCACCAGTGGAAATCGGATCTTTTCTGACCGGCGCCAATTCAGGAACAGGAGGCGTGTTCTGTTGAGACAAACTATTGCCGGCCGCGATCGATGACGGCGCCTTAACCGTTTTGGATTTCTTTTTCTTCCTGATCCGCTTTGCCTTTGGTGACGGCGAATTGGCACGTTTGAATCTCTTCCTTTTCGTTCCCCGTTTTACCTTTTTCTTCTGACGCCATCGTTTCTGCTGCTTCAAATTCTCCCGGCGGTGCGCTGGGCGCATTTGCTGCCGCCGCCGCATCCGCCTCATCTTCCGGCGTCCTTGCGTCAGCAAGAGTTTGCTCTGTTCCGGCTGCTGCTTGATGCTGGCAAGTAGAGCCGACCGCGCCAAATTGGCGGCGAATGCCTCGCTTTGACGCCCCGCCGGAAAGACGATCACCGCCACAACAACGCAGATCGCGATAAGGAGCCTGGTGATCGCCCCGTTTTGTTCGGAAAGCTTGGTTCGGTCATTGGCAAACATTGCGCGAACCTCCATTGGCTGGAAGGCCTATGATCACACAGGTCCTAACGCGCTTTTGTGATCAGCATCACAAGATTTCGCTTTTCCTTCAGTGCGGCTGTCTGCTTGGCGATTTCAGCACTATCCATGCCTTCATCCCCGATGCGCACGACGAAAAAGCCGCCTGCTTTCGGACCTCCGGCAATCGTCATGTTCAATTCCGTCATGATTGCTGCAATATCAGAGGCCGTTGCATCATTGACGAAGCGGACATCGACATAAGTTCCCGGCGCGATTGCCTGTGTCTTGCCGCTTGCCGTTTGGTACACACTACCCGAATCTTGAGGTGTCATGACCAGAACGCCGATTGTTACCGCTTGTACGAGAATAATCAGCGCGGCCGCCAGAGCGCCCCATTGCATGGAGCCAGGACTTATAAGCGGTTCGATAAGATTTTGCCTGATCCATTCAAATAGTCCCGTGTCACTGGATTGCAGTTTGTGGACCGGCTGCTCAACTGCGGGCTTACGAGCGCCGAGCTGCGCCATGAATCGGTTAACTGTCTCATCCGAAGGCGCAGACAGCGGTTCATTCAGAAAAGCCGTTTCATGAAACTCCGCCTGGCTCAATTCGAGCCGCTCTCGCATCTCAGGGTGGCGCGCAAGGAAGACATCGACGCGTTTGCGATCGGCTTCATCCAGCTTGCCGGTCACATACCAGGGCAGGAGCATCTCGATTTCGTCATGCTCGGACGGATTGTCGGTGTTCATCGTCATGGCCATCCTCGATCTACGCCTGCATCCTTCAGCATTTGCTCCAGCCGCTTGCGGGCGTTGAACAATCTCGTTTTCACGGTTCCATCGGGGAGCTTGAGAATCTCACAAACCTGTTTGATCGAAAGCTCCTGAAAATAAACAAGATCGATAATTTCGCGATACATTGGCGCTAGCGCATTTGAGCAGTCACGCAGGATCTGTCCTTTATCCGATTTCTGCGTGACGGTTTCCGGACTGTCTGCTTCGTCAGCAATTTGTGCCGCCTCGCCTTCGTTCCAGCTCGCCTCGTAGCGTTTTCTCAATATGTTGACGCAGCGATGATGTGCGATTGAAAGCACCCAGGTCAGCGGAGCCGAGCGGTTTTGAAAACGGACTGCCCCACGCCAGACATCCAGGAACACTTCATTTGCGACTTCCTCCGCCATGGCTTCGCTGCGTAGTAAGCGGCGGATGAAGCCCAGCACCCGGCCATGATAGCGAATGAAAAACGTGCGCATCGCGCTTTCATCCTCTGCGGCTATCCTGGCCATTAAGGCCATATCGTCAACGCGCTCATCCATGGCCAATCACGACTGTCGTCTTACGCCTTCAACATACTTCGGTGAACATCTGTGTCAGCGAACTTTTTCGCAATTTTGAATCAAAGGCTGTTCAATAATCCTAGCATGCTAATTTGTATGCGTTTGCTTTAATCCTTTTATCTGTTTTGTTGGGCTATTCCGTTTCTGGTCCCGTCGCACCAATTCAACCC
>CAZMAC010000257.1:0-4927 GCA_964564085.1 uncultured Hyphomicrobiaceae bacterium | reverse complement strand
ACCGCCGCGTTCGCCGCGAGGACGCCGGTCCGGATTGCCGCGCTTTGTCCCGACCTTTCACAATGGCGCAAATAGCGAAGGCTCGGATAGCGCGGAATCAGCGCCTTGATTTCCGCGCCGGTTCCGTCCTCACTGCCATCGTCGATAACAATGACCTCGGTGAGCCGGTTTTGTGCAAGAGCCGCATAGGTCTCTTCAATCAGGCGCGCAATATTGCCTTGTTCGTTTAATGCCGGAATGACAACCGAAACAGCCATCGGTGCCCCTTATATTGGGTCCTGGGCGCTTTACGCCCCAGAAGTGCCTATCCCCATTGCTGAAATAGCAGGCTTTCACTCTGAATCACAACCAGATAAATAAATTTGTCGATAGAAGGAATTATGGCGCGTTGCTTTCGCAAACGCGGTTCGTCTGAAAATGGCACAGGATTGGAGCGTTTGTGAGTCGGGAAAGGGCAATTTCATTCCTTAGGTTTGAGCGCCTCTCATCAAAGGACACGGCATCTTCGGCGCAAGCTGGCGAAACTTATGCCGCGCCCTTATGTCTTTTTCTCCTGGCGCTGACACTCGCCCGCGTGGCCGCAAATGCGTTTTCAAATACCGATCTGTTTTTCGATGAAGCGCAATATTGGTTTTGGTCGCGCGAACTTGCCTTCGGATATTATTCCAAGCCGCCGCTGATCGGTTGGATTATACGCGGGGCAACCGAGATCTGCGGCCAGAGCGAGGCTTGTATCCGTTCGCCTTCCGCCCTGTTTCATGCGGGCACGGCGTTGCTCATCTACGGCATTGGCCGCCAGCTTTATCATGCACGGATCGGATTCTGGGCCGGGCTGACATACGCAAGCTTACCAGGGGTGTCTTTGTCCTCAACGCTCATCTCAACCGATGTGCCATTGCTCTTCTTTATCGCGCTTGCCCTTTTTGCCCTCTTGAAGCTGCATGAAAGCGGGGCCTGGCTTTGGGCCTGCCTTTTCGGTCTCGCCCTCGGGCTCGGCTTTCTGTCCAAATATGCCATGGCCTATTTTCTGCTTTGTCTCGGACTGGCGCTGATTTGGCTGCCGTTATACCGGCCCTTGTTGCAGACTGGAAAATTCTATGTGGCTCTTGCGATTGGAGCAGCGATCCTGGCGCCAAATCTGCTCTGGAACGCTCAGAACGGCTTTGCAACTTTTTCTCATACCGCTGACAACGCAAATTGGAGTGGTTTCGTCGTTCATCCAATTGACGCGCTCGAATTTCTTGGGGGGCAGTTCGGTGTTTTTGGGCCAATTCTGTTCGCTGCATTGCTGGTTTTCTGTTGGAATTGGCTTTTTTCGTCCCAAATCCGCAATCAGAACGGAAAAGCGGAACGTTTGTTGCTTGCCTTTTCGATTCCCGTCATTGCGCTGATGACAATGCAAGCATTCCTGTCCCGCGCGCATGCAAATTGGGCCGCTTTCGCCTATATCGCGGCAACGGTCTTAGTCGTGGCCGTTCTCATACGCGATGGCTGGCATCGATTGTTCCGCGTCTCGCTCGCCGTGCATATGGCGATATTCCTTCTGATTTCCGCTGGCGGCATTCTGGCCGGGCGGATCGCCTTACCGGGCGGTGCCGACCCTTATGTGCGCATTCTCGGTTGGGAAGCTCTGGCACAAAGTGCGGCTGCAAAGGCGCGGGCGGGCGAATTTCGAACCATTGCCACGGATAAACGCGCCGTTGCGGCGGAGCTTTTTTATTATTTGCGCGACGAAGACATCACGATCGTCACATTGCGCGGCAATGGGCCGCCAAAAGATCATTTTGAGCTGACACGTCCCTTAACGGATGAGACGCCCGGCCCCGTCCTTCTGGTGAGCTTGGGACGGAAAGCGCCGCCCGGCAGCTCGGCGCTCGGTTCTAGCGAAATACCGGCAGGACCCGTAAAGACGCGGCGTGTGTTCTTCTATGCGTTGGGAGGCCCCGACCGATGAGCCTCGTTCCAATCATTGATCATGAGCGGCAGCAATCGCTGCGGGGCAATGCCTTTGTCGGCATCACCTGCATCGTCGGGCTGATTGCGGCATTCCTATTTTCCGCATTTCCGGAAATCGATCTCGCCGTGTCGCAGCTATTTTACGTCGATCAGCAATTCCTGCTCGCTAGGCCCAGCCTCGGCGCAACAATACGCGATCTTTTGCGCCTGCTCTTTGGACTTGTCTGCGTTGCGGCTGTTATCGGCTTCGTGATGAAAGCGTTTTTCGATCGCAAATTTCTAAAGCTCGGTATGGCCGCATGGGCTTATGTGGCCCTTTGCGCCGCCATCGGACCGGGCATCGTTGCCAATCTCGGCTTTAAGGATCATTGGGGGCGGGCACGTCCTGTTCACATTGCCGAATTCGGCGGGCCAAAGCAATTTACACCGCCCATGCTGCGAACGGATCAATGCGCGCGCAATTGCGCCTTTGTGAGTGGCGAGGCATCGAATTTCTATGCGCTTGGTTTTGCATTCGCGTTCATTTTCGGCACAAGCCCGGCGCGCCGACGCAGATTGTTCCTTGCCGCAATCGCGGCAGGAAGCTTTGCCGGCTTGATCCGCATCGGCGGAGGCGGACACTTTCTGAGCGATGTTGTCTTTGCGGGGATATTTATGGCGCTTGTCGCGCGCGGTCTTGCCTGGCTCATACTGGAGCGCTGGAACGCCTATCTCGCCGATGACGGCGCGTTTCATCAGCGCACGCTCAGAGCGGGACGACGCATGAGTAATTATGCTCAAAGGTTCTGGAATGCCACGGGCAAGAGCCGCGGGAGCAAAGCCTGAAAAGCGACAAGGTGGCCAATCCCAAGCTGCTCATTCGAAAGGGGGGCGAAAATCACCTTATCAGGGTGACGGGCAACTTCGTCATCTCAACAATCTTGCAGGCCTTGGACCCCATAAAGATCGTATCCAGGAATCCGATCCCGTGTGTGCCCATGATAATGCCATCGGCGCCGATCTCATCGGCACGTTTGACGATTGTTGGAGCGATCTCTCCAAAACTGACCTCGGTTGTGACCGAAACGCCCTGCGCCGACGCTTTTTCTTCTGCGGCTTTTACGATGGCATCACCGCGTTCTTTCGCAGGTTTTTCAAGTTCCGCTTTAGAATAATAGGCATGCGCCCGGTCCGCGTCGGCATATTCCTCGGCAATATGAATAATATGCAAGGAAGCGCCGAGTTGTTTTGCCAATGAAACCGCATGCAAAAGAGCCCGATCGGCATGAACAGAGCCATCGAGGGGTACGAGAATTTTCTTCACAGCAATCTCCGTGTGTTAATGTGAATGCTGCTTGCCAACCAATATTTTGGCTGCACAGTTAGATTTAGCCAAATATACCATAATACTGCAAGCTTAGGACCTGTTTGACGCCGGCTGGAGCGCTTTCAGGCGAAGTGGATACCGGTTCGCCGCCCGGAAAGCACGATAAAACATAAGGTTAGAGCCGATGCCCTGATTCATTCAGGGCGGATAAGGCTCTAGAGCAACGCGCGTCCAATCGGACACGGATAGTTGCTCTATCTCTTAGAAATAGATCAACTTGACGACGTTCGATCGATTCCGATTGAACGTCGGTTGATCTAGCAGATATGCATTTTTGGCAGAACTCTGCCTGATCCGGCGCGCGGGTTGGATACGGTTTTTCGCCCGTCCCCCCTCGTGGCGGGCGCCAGTAAAACGCCACACACTGATTTAGGAGATTAAAAACCGATCTGGTTTTCACTCATCGTCCGATTTGACCCCGGCACATAAGCATCGAAGGCGGCCCAGAACTGATCGCGAATCTCGTCGCGTTCCTGCAAGATTTCATGCTTGGCGCCTGCTATGACCAGCAGCTGACAGGTCTTGACCTGCGTTGTGAACATTTCCAGCACCCGGTTGGAAACGACATTATCGTTGCCAGCGCCGACAATCAGCAGAGGCACGCGAATGGAGGAGGCAAAACCAAATGCGTTGATTTGCATGATGGAGCGGGATGCCGATTGAAGCCAGCCGAGCGTCGGCGATCCAATCGTGAGCGAAGGCTCAGCTTTAACGACATCGCGGATCCGCTCATAGCGCAAGGGATCGCTGGTCAGCCTCTCATCGTCAAATGGCTCTGACTCAAATGGCTGTGGCTTGCCTTTTGGAATGAAGAAATCGCCCAGACCGAACAGGACCTTTAGCTCGATGAGATAACGCAGCATTGTCGCGCGCGTCATTTCCGGCAGAATATCGATCATCGGCGCACAAAGGGTAATCCGGTCGAACCATGAAACCTTTGTCAAAGCCGAACGGAGCAGAATATGTCCGCCCATTGAGTGAGCCATGCCGTAAAAGGGCGCGGGACAGTCTGGCAGGACGATATCGTTCATGAATTGCGCGAGATCGCGGTCATAGTCTACAAAATCCTCGACATGACCTTTACGTAGATTCTTTAACAGTCTGCCCGAGCCGCCTTGCCCGCGCCAATCCATCGTCGCAACGGCAAAGCCGCGCCCGCGCAAATCGCTGATTGTTTCGAAATATTTTTCGATAAACTCCGTACGTCCGCCGAACAGGCAGACCGTCCCTAATCGCTTATCCACGGTGCGCGGCCAAAGCGCATAGCGAATTGTAACGCCATCCTTCGCTATGAAGCTTCCAGGCACCGCTCCGCTGGGCACGGGATTACGTGCTGTGCCGACCAGTTCCATCGGCGGATATCCTTTTCATTTTGTTGCGATGGGACCATAGCCCCAGAGCGGGATGAGGAAAAGTAGGAACCGGTTTTCCCCTTGTCATCCCGTGTTAAGTCAAAGAGCGGGATGAGGAAAAGCATGTTCCCGCGGAGGCGAGAATGGGAACCGATTTTCCGCTCGCCATCCCGCCTAGAGCCTTTTCCGATCTGATTCAATCCACAGTACACGACTCACGTCTTTAATCGTCGTTTTGGCTCGATATTTGTCC
>CAZMAC010000256.1:0-4932 GCA_964564085.1 uncultured Hyphomicrobiaceae bacterium | reverse complement strand
GGGTTTTAGCACATCGCGGTGACCCGAAGTGAATTTGCATAAGGGCTGTAAAGCGGGATGAGTAAGGATGAGTACCGTTTTTCACCGTAAGTTGCGGTGCTTCGCCGAGGCAGGACCTGCATTCAGACAGATTTGCTTCTTCGCCATGATCCTCGTCTTGACATCTACGTCCCAGATGTCGCTGGGCCAGCAAAAGGCGGCTCCGGGCGCGCTAACGAACCAGATTGATCTCGATCCTTTGAGAAAATATCTGCCGCCTTCCGATCTCTATATACCGGTTCCAGGCGGCAGGGCGGCCTTGGGCGATCCCGACGCCGAAGCGGACAGCTTTGAGGAACGAAGGGCGCAGCGTAATGGCGGGCTGCTGATTGGTTATTGCTTGAAATTGAGCTGCGGCCGCGTCACCCATCTTGCGGTTCTGCAAATTTGCGATAATCGGATCGGAGGCCTTACGGGCCAGCAAAAATTGATCCTCGGTGTTGTCAGGCTGCCCTATGGTAATACGCCCGGTTATGTGAAAGCCCTGCAAGGCCGGAATTATGGGCTGAATTACTGGCGAAACGGGCCGATTGAGCAACAATTGACGAGCCAGATTACGGAAAGCACGTCAGCGAACTACGCCGTCATTGCAGAGGGCATGGGACCCGTGGCGGCGCTCGAATATGAAGGCGTGTCGGTTAAGGCTTTGCAGAGCTACGAGACAATCACGCTACAACTTGTCAACGCGCGCAAAAACGTCTCCGGAATCCAGTTTCCGCGTTTCGAAGTCCGCCATCTTTGTGAGCAATATTTCGGGTAAATTACGAATGTTTCGACTGGCGTTCATCGAAAGCCGACGCCGGGTCGGATCTATTGGGCATTTGCGCGCCAACGCAGAAATTCCTCGAAAAGTTCGTCTTGGCCGTTTTGTGCAGCCGGTTGCGCGGCCGGCTCGGTTTGTTCGACTTGTGTTGTCGGCTCAGACCATTGATCGAGAAAGTCATTAAACGCCACACGCATTTCCTGAAGCGCCTGCCCCCGACGCTGGTCGAGCCATTCCTGCGCGGCTGCAAAGCGTGCCCATCCAGGAGCTTCGGCGCCTAGCTGGACTGATTTCCATCCGTCATGCCGTGGGCCGTCCTGGAGGCGCGAGAAATTATTCAAAAATGCATTCACAAACCGTTCGACACGCACGTAACGCTCATTCGATTTCTTCCAGTTGTACGTCACCATTGCCAGTGTAACGGCGACGGTCGGAATCCGTTCATCCATTCCGACGAAATAAGGAAATTCCTCGTGAACGATTTCCGATGGAAGGTAATCGGCTTGCAAGGCCGGATTGAAAGGAATGGGCAGGACGTGGATGTCCAGATTGAAGGCTAGTTGCTTGTACAAGCCCGGTGAGGCGAGGCAGAAACAGACCAGAGCATCGATTTCGGTCTTGATAAGGGCGTCTGCGGCATCCGGCAGGGCCATATGGCGGGCCTCATATCCAACGCCCAGCAAGTCGAAGATGCGTTTCCCATGTAATGCAGCGCTACTGCTTGTGGGGCCAAAGCTGATTTTGGCTCCATCCAATTGTTTGATGTCTTCAAATTTTTTGCGCGCTATTAGCTGGATCTTGTCCGGGAACAAGGTCGCGATGTGTGCGAGTTCGAGCCAGGGCGCCTGGCTCAAAGCGCGATCATTCCGCAATATTTTCAGCGCAACGAGGTCTGTCAGAGCAACATCGATATGGCGCAGCAGGAGCAGGTCACGAATGTTTCCCTGCGCACCGTCACCAGCAACAGGCACGACCCGCAGGCCCTGATCGTCTCCGCCATCGAGCAATGCGGATAGATCGCCCCCAATTTTCATCATCGTGGAGTCCGGGTGCCCGGTCGCGATCATGATCGACGAACGATTGATTTCGTTACGCTGCGCAGCTCTGTTAACTGCGTTATCCTGCGTTTGCGCGTTTAGTTGCAGCGGCTGAAGTGTCAAGCAGAAAATCAGGGCGCATAAGGCATGAGCAGGCCTTAACGGTAACGTTCTCCGGGCAAATTTTTCTGATATCTTTAAAAACATTTTCGCTTACGAAGACAGGTGAACCCAGCGGTGTCGCCAACCCGCCAGCTCAACTTAGCGGGCACATCTTGATATTCAAAAAGTTTTTTTGCAACAAATAAGCGTTTAAATCAAATTGCATTCCTAGACCACTGCCATCCGGTCATTTGACTCAGTATCAGGCGCCTCGTAAACGCATGGTTGCGCGCGCTGACTTGTACAATCTTAGTTTGGCGAAATATCATTTAGTCCCCTTTGCGAGCAGCCTCAAAAAATCTTGGCGTGCTGGCGGCAGAGGCATGTTTCGCTGGTCGAAAAGGTTGCGTTCGAGAAAGTGGCCGGTCAGGGCAAATCCGTCAGCGACATCCTGGGGGGAAGTGGAAAAGCGGTCTGCGCCGAGCAGAAAAGATGGCAGCTTTAACAGTTTGTGCTTATAAGGCTCGCCAGCAATCACAGAAACGGCTGAGCCTGATTTCGGCGAAACATAGATCAGGTTCTCCCGCGCCCCGGTTGCCGCGCATCGGTCCAGATCGAGCCCGGCGCCGAATTCAGACAGCAGAAGCAGCTCCCATCGGACCAGCAAAGCCGGCCATAATTCAGCATCGTCCAAATGATCGAGCACGATCACAGCCATATCGAATAGAGCCGGGTGCGGATCGCGTTCGGCGAGAAGCGTGGCCAGGCTTGTCATCGCGGCGATTCCGGAAAGCGCCAGGCGGTCGTCAAGCGCACGGGCTGCGTAAGGCTTATCGAGTTCGAGCGTGTAAGAGCCCAGATGCTCTTGGAGCCGCGCCCGCCATTCGACGCTCAGCAGGTTGCCCGCCTGAAGTGCCGGGCGCACCTTTCGCGAGCGGCCCCCGCGGACCAGCCCGGCATGCCGCCCATGTTCGCGCGTGAAAACATCGAGCACAGCATTCGTCTCGCCATGCGGGCGCGCGTGCAGAACAATCGCGGCGTCAGTCCAGTCCATGCCTAAACGTTGCGTGAATTTGAAGTTTTGTCAGCCGAATTCGCAAGCGGGATGATCCGGCAGAGCCACTTATGCCTGCTCGACCCCCGCTTTGCCGGTTTCCACGACATAGGATTTGAGTGTCGCGACCGTGGCTTCCGGCTCCAGGACGGTACTGACGGTTTGAAAATCGGTTCGCCAATGTTTCGGCGTGACCTCAACGCGCGTATAGCCTCGTTCGCGGCTTTCGAAAAAGCGAATATGCGGATTTTCCGGAAGGAGAGGGGCGATCAGGTCATAGGAAATCCCGGCGGAGCTCATCGAGGTGGTCACGAATTCCGACGCGACCGTTTTCGAGGCAGGATTGCCGAAATCGAGTTTGAGATCGTTTGAAAAGAAAGAATGAACGTCGCCGCCAATGACGACCGCGTTCTCAATTTGATTGTCTTGGATGTGGCTCAGCAAACGTTGCCGGGCTGCGGGATAGCCGTCCCATCCATCCGACCACCAAACTTCGCCGCCGCCTTTTTTCTGGTCGACCTGCGCCATGAGCATGGACTGCGCGAGCGTCTTCCACCTCGCATTGCTTCCTTTGAGCTTCCCGAACAGCCAACGCTCCTGCGCGTCGCCGAGCATCGTGCGCGCTGCGTCTTCGCGCTCGCTGCAATTCTCAATCCGTTGTCCGCCAAATCTGTCCGGCCCCTGACAAGCCTGGTCCGTCCGGAATTGCCGCGTGTCGAGCATGTAGATTTCGGCCAGATCGCCGAAGGTCAGCGTTGTGTTGAGCTTCAATGCCGGGCCATCCGGGCGCGCTGTTGCGCGAACGGGCATATGCTCGTAATAGGCCCGATAGGCGGCCGCCCGCCGTTTGAGAAATTCCTCAGGCGGCGTTTGCTCCTCGCTATTCTCGCCGGCATAATCGTTATCGACCTCATGGTCGTCCCAAGTCACGGCAAAGGGATGCCAGGCATGAGCGGCCTGCAAATGGATGTCGCTCTTATAGAGGGCGTGATGATTGCGGTACTCATCGAGGGTGATCGGTTCGGGGCGATGAAAGCGCACCTTCGTGCCCCAGTCGGATTCATAGATATAGTCGCCGAGGTGGATAATCAGATCCAGATCGTCGCGCATCATGCCGTCATAACCGGTAAAATGGCCCTGACCGAAATGCTGGCATGAGGTGAAGGCAAAACGCAGACGGTCCTTCGGTGCGCCAAAGGCTGGGAATGTCCGTGTACGCCCGATCGGGCTCGCTTCGCCGCCTGCAATGAAGCGGTAGAAATACCAGCGGTCCGCCTCCAGCCCGCTGACATCGATATGAACGGAATGGGCAAATTCGGGGGCGGCCAGAGCGTCGCCGCGTTTGACGATGTTAAGGAAACGCTGATCGCTCGCCACTTCCCAGCGGACGGGGAACACCTCTTTCGACATTCCGCCGCCTTCAAGCGGATGAGGCGCAAGCCGCGTCCATAAGACAAAACCATCCGCAACCGGATCGCCGGAAGCAACACCCAGCGTAAAGGGATAAGCATTAAAGCGTGTATGCCCGATCGCGAGTTTTGAGGTCAGAGGCGCAAAAAGCGCAGCACCCGCCATCCCCCTTGCGGCGCAAAGCAATTGGCGGCGTGTCAAACTGGAATTTTTGAAATCGAACTTGTGCATTTTACCCATCACTGCGTTTCAATAGTCTGCTAACCCACGAATTGATCACATCTTTGTCTCGATAGAATGACGGCTTACGGCAAATGAAGCTTGTATGAGATCAATTGTTACGGATCAGATATTTCGAACGCAATGCGCGCTTATCCGATGTTGCGGTTGGGCTTAAACAGGTGGGCGGTTACTGAGTTTTAGAATACGTTTTCCAATGAGCAGCATCGAACCCCCCGCTGGGCTACGCCCACGAGGTTTTGAGTCTTTGCTTGGGCATCACTTTTACCGCGAAACCGGTTCCCACT
>CAZMAC010000255.1:0-4940 GCA_964564085.1 uncultured Hyphomicrobiaceae bacterium | reverse complement strand
CGTGCAGTTCCACCCGACCGGCGTTTATGGCGCTGGCGTCCTGATTACCGAAGGCGCGCGCGGCGAAGGCGGTTATCTGACGAATTCGGAAGGCGAACGCTTCATGGAGCGTTATGCGCCGCACGCCAAGGACCTTGCCTCGCGCGACGTGGTCTCGCGCTCCATGACGATTGAAATTCGTGAAGGACGCGGCGTCGGGCCGGAAGGCGATCATATCTATCTCCATCTCGATCACCTGCCGCCCAAGGTTCTTGCCGAAAAACTGCCCGGCATCACCGAAAGCGCCAGGATTTTCGCCGGCGTCGATCTGCGCCGCGAGCCTGTCCCGGTCCTGCCGACCGTCCATTATAATATGGGCGGCATCCCCACCAATCATCTCGGCGAAATGGTGATGCCGGTGGGTGGTGACCCGGATGCGCTTGTCCCTGGTCTGATGGCGATCGGCGAAGCCTCCTGCGCCTCCGTTCACGGTGCGAACCGTCTCGGCTCGAATTCGCTGATTGACCTAGTCGTCTTCGGACGCGCTGCCGCATTGCGTTGCGCTGAAACCATCGAAGCCGGCCGCTCACAGGCTAACCTTCCCGCGGACGCGGGCGAAAAGGCCGTGGCGCGGCTCGACCATTACAGGCATGCCGATGGCAAAACACCGACTGCTGAACTGCGCTTGCGGATGCAAAGAACCATGCAGACCAATTGCGCGGTATTCCGTACCTCCGAGGTCCTGGATGAAGGCCACAAGGGTATTGAGGATGTCTGGTCCGGCATTGAGGATGTACGCGTCTCCGACCGCTCGCTGGTCTGGAACTCCGACCTGATCGAAACGCTCGAATTCGACAATATGATCGCTCAGGCCGCCGTTACGGTGACCGGGGCGCTCAATCGTCAGGAAAGCCGGGGGGCGCATGCCCGCGAGGACTTCTCCGACCGCAATGACGCGGAATGGATGAAACACACCCTGTCCTGGGCGGACTACGATGCGAGAACCGTGCGTCTGGATTACCGTCCGGTGCACACGCGGACCTTGACGAATGAGGTCAAATATATCGAGCCGAAGGCGCGGGTTTATTAGATCCTAATTCGCTCCAATTGGACTGGAGCGTCGCCTCTAACCTTATATTTTATCGCGCTTTCCGAGCGGGGAACCGGTATCCAGCCCCGCCTCCGCGGGGCCATGCTTTGCCTGGAAGCGCTCTCAACCTCGCTCTTGAATTGGATGCGCAGACCGTCACCGCGGCCTTGGGCAGAGGTCTACGGCTAAAGGCCTTTTTTAATCTCTGCAAGGCCGCCGTCAAAGATCCCCTGGATGACTTTTTTCGCCTCGGCCTCATCCCCTTTCGGATCGAACTCAGCGCTCCAGGTGATCCTCGCCTCGGCTTCATTGTCATCTTCTTCGATTTCGAAGGCCGCCTGATAGTTTTCGACAGGAAGCGGACTTTCATCGATCCGATAGCTGTAACTCGTCTCACCGGTCTCCAGCAGCGTCTCCTTGATCACGCCGCCATCGCCGGTCGTCAGCGTCCGCGTCTTCTTGCCATCTGCTTCGCCTTCCTCGCATTTGGCAACGGCCGGATGCCAGTCGGCAATGGCGCACCAGCCGCCGATCTTGGCCCAGATCTCGGCATTGATGCCGTCGACTTCGATGCTGCGTTTCACCTCGACGGCTTGTGCGGCGCCGGTCAAAGCAAAAGACATGGCAAAGCAACTCACGATCAAGCGGATGGACATGGCGTTTCTCCCTTTAAGCTTTTTGATAGCCGGATTGGCTTTGATTATTCTGTGCGGGAATTTTGCGCGAGCGCTGGCAATTTTGCAATCCGGAAGACGACACGAGACTATTGAAGAATCAAAATTTTACGCGCCCGGATCAAGCAGATGCGAGCTGCGGACTCTTAACGCTTTGTCTTCCGGTGATGGCAAAGACAATCGCTAATATCGTCAGCAGCACCGCAAGTCCGGCAAGCGCGGCGAAAAGCTCCGAAAAACCGCCGAAAGCGGTATGGAACCACGAGACGGTGGGAACTGCGGCAGCGATCGCAGCGAAGCCAAATGTGTAACGCACCGCGTAGATGCGCGTGCGGTATTCCGGCGAAGTATAGCGAGCCGTGATAACCTCATTGATAACGATTAGGCCAAAGACAACGAACATCATCGGGATTGCCGCGACCAGCGTCGCCAGTCCGCCCGCAAGCGCCGTTAGGCCAAGGAAAAAAGCTTGCGAAACCGCAACAACAATGAAAATCCGGCCGAGCGGATAACGGTCAAGCATGGAACCGATCAAAATTTGCGCAAGCGCGGCAAAACAATAAACGACAAAGACAAAAAGGCCGACGCCGGTCAGCGTCACCGTTATCTCGGCGAGACGGATTTCGAACAGCTTCGGCATCACCACGGTGGTGGCGCTGAAGATGAAACCGCCAAGGGCCGTGGACAGCATCAGAATCGCCAGAATGCGAATAAGCTCAGGTCTGGGAATGACGCGATCGTCAGCTTTTTTCGGTGGTGAGCGCAGCGGGCCGGGATCGGCGACAAAGACCCAAAATGCAAGCCCGACCGCCAAGCTAATAAGGCCTGGAATGATGAAGGCCGCACGCCATGAGATCAGATCTGTCAGCACGCCGGTAATCAGCGCCGCTGAGGCGACGCCAAGATTTCCGAACAGGCCGTTCTGCCCCATAATACGGCCGACCCGCGCGGGATCGATCACAGACAGCATCGCATTGCCGATCGGGTGATAGATCGCGGCAAAAAACCCGACAAGAGTGAGCGCGATGCCGATTTGCAACGGCGTTTGCGCAAAGCCCGCGAGAATGCAGCTTGCGCCGGTTCCAAGAAAAAAGATGGTGATCAGCGTATGCCCGCTGACCCTCTTGCCGATCCAGCCAAAGGGCATGGAAAACAGGCCGAAGGCGATGAAACCGCCGGTGGAATAGATAAGCAGCTCACCGAAGGGCTTACCAAGCGAAACCGAAAGCGCCAGCACAGCGGCCGGATAGATCAGCATGACGAAATGGTCAAGCCCGTGGGCAAAATTGAGAAATCCGATCAGCTTAATCTGGTTCACCCGGTTCATTGCCATGCTTGCCTCTCAGCCATAACCAGACGCGATTATATAGGAGAACCAGCGCAAGCGCATCTGCACAAATTCTGGCCATTCATCAAGATTTCATCCACCAACCCGCTTAAATGCAGCTTCAAAGCTTCGCCAAAACGTCTCATTCCATAAGCTCACCGGAAATCTCATGGCTGCTTCCTTCCTCGACCGCTTCTCTGCATTCGCACGTTCGCCCGGCTTCAAATTCTTCCTCGTCGCACTGCTGATCCTGCTTCTGAGCATTCCGCTTGCGATCGTTTGGTTTCTCGTTTCCGAACGAGAAAGCCGCTTCATTAGCGTGAAACAAGAGATCGCAAGCACATTCGGGGCCGAGCAGCAAATCATAGGGCCACTTTTAATCGTACCCTACTCTGTGCGCGTGACGCGCATTCAGAACGATAAAACCATCGAGGGCACCGAAGAACGCTATGCTGTGTTTTTACCCGAAGACTTTAAGGCTGAGGGCGAGGCAAAATCGGAAATCCGCCGGCGGTCAATCTACGACGTCACTCTTTATACAGCACGCCTGAAACTGTCGGGGCGTTTTCCTGCTCCCGATATTCGTCTGGTTGACGCCGAAGCCAACACCGTCAGATGGCGCGATTCTTTTCTTTCGATTTCACTAAGCGACGTCTCGGGTCTGAAGGAAGCGGCGACTATAAACCTCGACGGCCGGACAATTCCATTCGAACCGAGTACCGGTCTACGCAAGACAGGGTCCGGTCTCCATGTGAGATTATTTCCCATCGACACTACTATCGATCGCACGCCGGGTGCCTTCAGCTTTGAAACCGAGCTGGTCTTCAACGGGTCGTCGGCACTGACCATCGCACCGATCGGCCGGGAAACACATATCTCACTAAGCTCCGACTGGCCGCATCCCAGTTTTACCGGCGCTTTTCTGCCGGATCAGCATGACATCGGAGAAAATGGCTTTTCCGCAAATTGGCGCATTCCTCATCTCGCTCGGAGCGTGCCGCAGGCCTGGCGTATTTCAGCAAACCAAACACAAGCCGTTCAAAATGGGCTGTGGGAGACACGTTCTGGCGTGAATTTCTACGTGCCGGTCGATTATTACGATCTTGTTAACCGCGCCGCCAAATATGGGCTGATGTTCCTGGCGGTTGCATTTTTTGGCGTTCTTGTCCTGGAACTGACGTCCGGCCGCCGCGTCCATGCGGTGCAATATGTGTTTGTTGGTATCGCAATGATCCTGTTTTACGTTTTGCTGCTCAGCCTTTCCGAACATATCGGCTTCGTGCTGGCCTATCTCGCGGCATCGACTGCAACGGGCGGCATGTTGTCCCTTTATGTCGGCAAATCGCTACAAAGCGCCGCAAAAGGCTTCATCATGCTCATCATCTTCTCTATTCTGTACGCTCTGTTATATCTGATTTTACGCCTTGAAGATTATGCTTTACTCGCTGGAGCCGTTGCCGGATTTGTGATGTTAACGGTCACCATGTTCGCGACTTTGCGTGTAAACTGGTCCGGCGAGACGGCAGAGACACAAGCAGCCCATTAACAGGCGGAACAACGCGATGGTTGAACTGACACTCCCGAAGAACTCCCAAATCCAAAAGGGCAAAAGCTGGAATGAGGCTGAGCGCAATGGCAAAGGCCAGTGGAAGGAGTTCCGCATCTATCGCTGGACGCCCGATGACGGACAAAATCCACACATCGACAGCTATTGGCTCAATCTGGAAGATACCGGGCCGATGGTGCTCGACGGGGTGATCATCCTCGTCGTGGTGGCGGGGGGCGCGACTGCGGCGCCGGTCGACGGGGCGCTCGTCGATGTCCGGACCGCAGGCGCAGACGCCTGGCTGGCGCCGGCGTTCATCGACAG
>CAZMAC010000254.1:0-4948 GCA_964564085.1 uncultured Hyphomicrobiaceae bacterium | reverse complement strand
ACCCTGCTTCTTAATAAAGTCGGCATCACAGCTGTCACAACACGCGAGACGTCTCGTTGTTGGCGCTCTGGTTTCAAATACCCAATCGAGAACGCGCTCGCGAGGCTTATTGTTCGCCTGTTCCCTACATCCCCGAAATAGTCACCGATGGACTTTCGAAAACATGAGGGTGTGCGCACCATCGCCGCGACTCGATCAATCCGCCGAAAACGCTGTTCGAGTAAGCTCGCTTTCTGTTGACCGTCCAATTGGGCGTTCTCGATTGTTTTCTCAGCCATGAACTTCAGTAGGCGAACGTCACTGGTGGCCTCCCCTCAGAGTGACACCAGTTCTTAAGTTAGAATCCGGCGCTCATTGGTCAGTGTTCGAGCTGGCCGGAGCGTAGCTTAGGACGGGTTGAACACTGGCGGCAAGATCGTTTCCGGTGCCGGCGGACGATAGCCGAGCGATGAATGCGGTCGCACGGCATTGTAGTATTCGATGGGCCGATAACAAACGCCGAAACGCAAAGTTCCAACTGTGAGAGCGCCTGGTTTCGCTTTCTTGCTGTGATTAAAGCGTCTCAAGCTTCGTAGCTTGCTTGACAATGTTCTTTGGAACGATTGCGATGGAGTGATCGATACGAATCGGCGATTTGGCGAAAGCTCCTATGCCATCATATCTCCCCATAAAGCGCTGGATGGATGCTGCTGAGAAGGTGCGAACGGCCGAGAGGCTATTAGCATTGAGGCAAAAATTGCGGTCAGAGGTTACAGAGCGCGCAGGCCGAAACTCGCTTCTGATTGCGACTTGGAATCTTCGGGACTTCGACTCAAATCGTTTTGGCCATGGTCCGCGTTTGCGCGAGTCATTTTATTATATTGCCGAGATTATTTCGGCTTTTGATGTGGTTGCCCTTCAGGAAGTCAACCGCAATCTTGATGGGTTAGAAGCACTCCTGGCTATATTGGGTCCTGAGTGGGATTATATCGTTACCGATACCATAGAGCATGTCAGCGGTTCGGAGGAGCGGCTGGCTTTTGTTTTCCGCCAGTCAAAGATCATGTTCCGAAAGATTGCCGGCGATATCGTATTGCCTGGCGGTCAACGTATCGCGCCTCGTGGTGGCTACGATGATGAATGCGATATGTCTGACTTCATATTCAGCCGTGCACCCTACATTGCTAGCTTTCAAGCCGCAGGTGGTTTTAACTTCAATCTTTGCGCCCTGCACCTTCGTTATGATGGGCTGAAGGCCCAGCACCTTGAACGGCATTTAGGGCGGCTGGAGACAATCGCCAAATTCTTGCAGGATAGGCAAGATCGCGAGCGAGAGGATTACATCTTATTGGGAGACTTCGGTATCGGCGCGCCGTCCGACATTTTTGCGCGCGTATTAGAACGGTATAATTTTCTTGTACCAGAAGCCCTTACGCGGCGCAGGGTTCGTTTCGATCCTCAGCATTATTATGATCAGATTGCATTTCGTATCGTCGAAGACCGTGTTGAACTCGCTGGAAGCGGCGCCTTTCGGCCGTTCGATGCAGTGTTCCGCGATAATAATGATGATTTTCAAGCCTATCAAGATCTCATGCCGCCAGAGAAAGCAAATGATCTATGGAATGGAGGCCCTCAAGGGTACTACGCCAGCCAGTGGAGAACATGGCAAATGTCTGATCATCTGCTACTTTGGGCTGCTCTTAAAATTGATTTTTCGGATCATTTTCTGGAGGCAATCCGGAAAATTGCAAACCCTAATTGAATATTTAAAACTGTCAGAAATTTCAACAGCTTATAACGAGAACTGGCGTTTGGACAAAAACCTTAAATAAAACGCAAAGTTCCGTATTTATTTAGTAGATCTAAAGCATCGGGCGAATAATCGGAAACGATTACCCCACAGCCCCTTCTATCTGCATGGCACCCTGGGGCCCACGGCCAAGTGGGCAAACGCGCCGGACGGATGTCCGGTGCAAAGCAAAAAATAGAGCAGGATGTCGACTCTGATTAAACGCATCCTGCTCTAATCGACTGTAGTTTTATACCTGCTTTAGATGGCGGGTACGCGCCGCACCAATTTGTCATTCATCTGCGGAGGCGACCCTCGTTTTTACAGGTGCGCGGTGCATGAGTTCATCGATACGCTGTGACTCTTTCTTGAATTCCGTGAGCAATCTTCCATTAAGTTGACGGCTGCGTGGCACGTGAATCTTCAACGGATTTGTAAACCGGTTATTGATGAGCACTTCATAGTGAAGATGCGGGCCCGTTGAAAGACCCGTTGTCCCAACATAACCAATCAATTCACCTTGGCGTATTTTAGCGCCTTTTTTGACACCGCGTGCGATGCGCCTCAAATGGCTATATGCTGTTTTATATCCGTTGCCGTGACGTAGACGCACGTAATTGCCGTTCCCGCCACGCCGTCCGGCGAGTTCAACGGTTGCATTGCCAGCCGCCACGATCGGGGTTCCTGTTGGCGCCGCCCAGTCAACGCCGGTATGCATCTTTTTGATTCCCAGGAGCGGATGGCGGCGAAATCCAAAGCCCGAGGTAAAACGGCCTGATTTTATTGGTTTGCGCATCAAGAATTTGCGCGAATTAGATCCGTCAGAGTTGTAGAAATCGACCTGTCCATCGGGTGTTCGGAACCGATAATATTTTAATGTCTCATTGCTGACCGTCATGCTCACATATAAGAGCTCACCAGGTTCTTCGGTGCCGTCTTCACGTTGTTTGACGTCAAAGAAAAGTTCAAATCCGTCACCAGGGCGAACTTTTTGCTTGTAGTCGACGTCATAGCTAAATGTTCTAAGGAGATTAAGCGTAATTCCGGGATCCAAGTCTTGCGCAAGTGCTGCGCTATAAATGCTGCTATAAAGTGTCGCTCGCTCATTGCTATTGGTGCTATCGTCTGCACTTTTCGTAATCTGGATATGATCGTCCGAAAGCTCATATCCGCCGTCACCTGATCTTAATGCGGTTCCCTCAGGTTTTACCCCGCTAAAAATACTAATTTTAACAGGTTCCTTCACGGACGGATCGCTCGCGGCCGGAGCCAATTTCAAACGAATTTCTTGGCCCGCACGAAGCTTGAGTTTGACCGGTTTAGCTCCCAGAGTTTCGCTCATCGCTTGCGCTTGCCAAGCCTCGGCCCCTGCACTTTTCAGGATACTGATGAGCGTGTCGCCTGGGTTCACGATTACTGATCTTAGTTCATTGTTCTCCGTCAGATCCTCATCATCAGGAATTTTTTCTAGGATTGTCGTTTGGGCCAGAAGTTCGTCACGCGTCAGATTTTCCGTAGTCGCATCATTTAATTCAGCGGTATTTTTATTGTCGACCGGAAGAATGGCAGGCCGAAGCTGCGCAGCGCTTTCAGCGTATACGGCATCCGCTTCAGCAACCTGTCGTTCAACTTCATCTTCGGTTAGTTCTTGGCCATCTTCTGCAGGAAGAAATCCGCCAGCGAGGGCAATAACATTCGTGGTTAGAAACGCATTGTGCGGTGCTTTATCAGTTAAGTCGTTCTTTTCGTTTCTGGATGCAGAAGATTTTTTTTCAGCATAAAGATCGAAAGGATTGAAGGCTGGAATCTCATCAGTACTATCGGGTTTAACCGTCGAAAGAGTCGCCGTGATCCGAACATAAGGCTTAAGGG
Organism: uncultured Hyphomicrobiaceae bacterium; assembly: GCA_964564085.1. GTDB lineage: Bacteria > Pseudomonadota > Alphaproteobacteria > Rhizobiales > Rhodomicrobiaceae > JAHQVI01. The sequence goes on along the minus strand of CAZMAC010000254.1, from coordinate 1,308 downwards.
ATATAAATTCGCGCGCATTGCGGCGTTCAACGACACTATCTTGAATGATATACTGGGTTGTTAGCCCTTTTGTCGTGGTTTTGATTTTATCTGTTTTTTCGCCCGAAAAGGCGATTCTTTCCTCAATGACATTGCCGGTTACCTTCGGCTTCAGTGCAGCAAGCGTTGCGCTGCGAAGGGATCCAACCACACCGCAGCCATCGTCTATGTCGGTTGAGGCATACATAGCCACCCCGATAATACCAAGGCCGGCGGCGCCCACGACACAGGTTGAGATGAACCACTTCAATCTCGAAATCAGGCGTTTCGCTTTGGCGTCTCTTAAATAGAGTTCCGGCAGTCGGCTTTTTTTTGCAGGTAGCCTAAGCTGAGGTTGATTACGGCCACCAGCGCTGAGAGCGAGATTGCGGCGGGTATACTGACTTGAAAAATGGCTGTTACGATCCAGCAAACCTGTCACCCCCGTGGCCGTGGTTTTTGTAGGCCATTAAGTCGTCTTTATGTGACACCTAACTTTGAGGTGTCGGAGTTTAATGCTTTTGATGAATAATTTCACTTCGAAAGTTTTTTCGCTTCTTCCACAGTATGTCAACAGAGCGAACTACGGATTGCCAGAGCTTGCGGAATTCACTGTCGTTGCAAAAAAATCTGGCTAATGCGAACCTTAAAAACCAAATTCATAATTTTTTCAAGACGTTAACTAATTGTTTAGGGAACTGGCGCAAATGTCTAATTATTCAGTCATCAGTTGGTAATCAGGCCTTAATATGGCATTGCGAGCAAAGATGACAGGTAAATAAAAAAGTTTTAAACTCAGGTGTTGACAGGACGGTTCGTCTATCCCTAAATATGGGTATCGACGACGTTGTCGGGCGAGACGGCGACGCTGTCTCCGTTAACACCTCATAACAAAACTGGAGATGCGGTCTAGTGATCTCAAAGATCGTAGACCTTCAATGGTTTGGTGTTGATCGGAAATTCGTTTCCGGGTTATTGCTGGTTTTGGACCAGCCATTTGGCTCTTTGACAAGTAAATATGAGAAAGAGAAACGTAGGCGGCGGAGTTCTGGCTATCCGCTTTCGAGCGGATTGATAGAGACTTTGGCGGTCCTGCGTTTCGGTTACCATGCAAGCGTCCAGCTTCGTGCTGGGCGCGCGTGACAAGCCAAATTTTTAGGACTCTCAATAATTTCCTAAAATCGCAGTGACCACTTGGAAATTTTGTTTTCCAAGATGACCAAGATCGAATCTTTCAATCTGAGAGTTTGATCCTGGCTCAGAACGAACGCTGGCGGCAGGCCTAATACA
>CAZMAC010000253.1:0-4978 GCA_964564085.1 uncultured Hyphomicrobiaceae bacterium | reverse complement strand
GGCTGTCATTCTCTTTCAGATGAGCAATTCAGATATCGAATACAAACTGGAACTGCCCGAAAAATCATTGATGATCGAATGTGATCGTCGGTTGTTGACCCAGGCTGTTACGAATCTCGTTAAGAACGCTGGTGAAGCGATTGCGACTGCGGGGCAATCGGGTCAAAAAGGTGGAGATTATCGAGGCAAGATTGTCGCCAGCGTTTCCTTCAAGGACGATCGATGTTTTGTCGAGGTTGCTGACAATGGATGCGGCCTTCCGGTTGAAAACAGACATCGTCTGACAGAACCTTATGTCACAACACGCCAAAAAGGGACCGGCCTCGGATTGGCCATCGTTCATCGAATTGCCGAGCAGCATGAGGGTATGCTGGAACTAGATGATGTGTTGGACGAGAACGGAGTGGCCTCCGGCGCTATCGTTCGGATCGTGATCCCAATGACGCGGTCAATCGAGACCGGAGAAATTAGGGAAATAGCGGATCGTCATGAGGACGAGTTCGCTATGGAGCAATCAAGCCGCCACCATGAGGACGGAAAAGAGGGAGTAAGCTATGGCGTCTGACATCCTGATCGTGGACGACGAGGCCGATATTCGTGAACTCGTCTCAGGGATTCTTGAAGATGAGGGCTATGCGACGCGCCTGGCCAAAGATAGCGATGAGGCTTTGGGTGCTATTCAAGAACGGCGCCCCTCCCTAGTTATTCTTGACATCTGGCTTCAGGGCAGTCGTCTTGACGGCCTTGAGGTTCTTGCTAAGGTCAAACGCCAGCATCCTGATCTTCCAGTCGTGATTATCAGCGGTCATGGCAACATTGAAACAGCGGTTGCTGCAATCAAACGCGGGGCTTACGACTATATTGAAAAGCCCTTCAAAGCCGATCGACTTGTTCTTGTTACGACCAGGGCGCTGGAAACTTCGAAGCTAAAGCGCGAAAACCGCGAGCTGAAGGAGCGCAGCGCTTATGGAGCCGAGATCATCGGCCGCTCAGGTCTGATCAATAGCCTGCGTCACGCCATCGAAAGGGTCGCCCCGACAAATAGCCGCGTGCTGATTTCCGGGCCATCTGGCTGCGGCAAGGAACTGGCGGCGCGCGTCCTGCACAATACGTCATTGCGGGCAAACGGTCCTTTTGTGGCGGTTAATGCAGTTGCAATGGCTCCCGACCGTGTTGAAACCGAGTTTTTCGGCACTGAAGAGTCCGGAGCGCAGCCGCGTATCGTTGGAGCTCTAGAGGAAGCTCATGGCGGTACTCTCTATATTGATGAAGTGGCGGACATGCCAAAAGAGACGCAAGGCAAGCTTTTGCGTGTCCTGGTCGAGCAAAAATTCCAACGTGTCGGCGGCGGACCCAAAGTGCAGGTCGATGTGCGTGTCGTTTCCTCGACGAGCAGAGATTTAGAGCGTGAAATTGCTGCAGACCGATTTCGGGGCGACCTTTTTCACAGACTGAATGTCGTGCCTTTGAAGGTTCCCCCGATTGGCGAGCGGCGGGAAGATATTCCCGAGCTGGTAGATCATTTCGTCAACCAGATTTCACTTGCAACAGGCCTTCCTTTGCGGCGCATTGGCGATGATGCGATGGCCGTTCTGCAATCCCATGAGTGGCCGGGCAATGTTCGTCAACTTCGCAACGTGATCGAACGCCTGATGATTATGACGAGCGGTGATCCCGAAACGATTATTACCGCCTCGATGCTTCCCGAGGACATTGGCTCCAACGTCCCTTTATCTCCAAACGGTTCGGGTGGTGAACATCTCATGTCGCTGCCGCTTCGAGATGCGCGCGAAATTTTCGAGCGGGAATATTTGATGGCGCAGATCAACCGTTTTGGCGGGAATATTTCCCGGACTGCGGAATTCGTCGGAATGGAACGCTCTGCGCTGCATCGGAAATTGCGTGCTCTTGGCGTGAATTCGAACGAACGGGCTTCTTCTGATATTCGTCACTGACGCCTTGTCTTCGCGGGCGGAAACAGAAAACTTTTCTTTCCAGGCCGGGCGCAAATCATCTTCGGCCTTGAAAGACATGCCTGAAACACCAATCATCCCCTTGAAGCGTAAGAGGGAGTGCGCATAATGACGCGCGTCGCATACGTGAACGGGGTTTATCGCCCTTATCATCAGGCGTGTGTGCATATTGAAGACCGCGGATTCCAATTTGCGGACGGCGTGTATGAAGTCTGCGAAGTCAAAGACGGCCATCTTATCGATGAACGGCGTCATATCGATCGGCTCTATCGCTCAATGGGTGAGCTGAGAATCAGGGCCCCCAAATGCAGACGCGCATTCGGCGTCATTTTGCGCGAAACTGTTCGCCGGAACCGTGTGGATCAAGGCTTTGTTTATTTGCAGGTAACGCGCGGCGCAGCAAAGCGGGACTTCGCTTTCCCCACTTCCGATACGTCGGCAAGTGTGGTTTGTTTTGCGCGTACGAAATCCCCCGTCGTAGCCGAACGACGTGCTGCCAAAGGCATAAGCGTCATCACCATGCCTGATATTCGCTGGCGACGGACCGATATCAAGACGGTGTCGCTGCTCCCTAATGCGCTTGCGAGGCAGGCTGCACTGGACGCCGGCGCGCAGGAAGCCTGGTTGGTTGACGAGGCGGGCTTCATCACGGAAGGCGCATCCTGCAATGCCTGGATCATAACCGAGGCTGGTGAACTCATAACCCGCCCTGCCGACTCAGGGATCTTACGCGGCATTACAAGAACTGTGCTTATTGAATTAATCAGCGAACACGGGTTAAATCTGGTAGAAAGAGCCTTCACGGTCGCAGAAGCGAAGGCTGCGAAAGAAGCTTTCAATAGCTCAGCAACCGGTCTTGTCATGCCGGTCATTGCCATTGATGGAGCGCCGGTTGGTGACGGCGAACCAGGCGCTCAAACCTTGAAATACCGGCGGCTTTTCCATGATTTTGCGGAAAACTCGCCCAACCATATTTTGCTGTGACAAAAAAGACCTGTTCGAATTCAACTCACAGTTTAAAATATGTAACCGGTATGGGCAAAAAATGACAAAAAGCGCACATATACTCGTTTTACAAATGCGATGAATGTCGAAAAAGCGAGCAGGCTAACTGCCTTTCAACAAAAACGGAAAAAACATGGCCGCCGAAAAAGTACCAAGCCTCCAGGATACATTTCTCAATCATGTAAGAAAGCAAAAGACTCCCCTGACGATCTTTCTTGTCAATGGGGTTAAACTGCAAGGTATTGTCACCTGGTTCGATAATTTTTGCGTGTTGCTGCGCCGGGATGGACATTCTCAACTCGTTTACAAACATGCGATATCCACAATCATGCCGGGGGGACCGATCCAGCTGATGGATGGCGAGACCGATCCGGGAGCACCAAGCTGATTTGACGATTGCGCGCAAAAAGGGCGCCGAAGCCCCCGAGAAACGGCGCAGGCGCGGTGGGCGGAACCAAGCGACACGCCGCAGCGCACTGCGTGCAATCGTGCTCCATCCGATCCTGTCTTCGCCGCCGCCTCGAAAGCCGTTGCCAGGCGAGGGAGTTGCGGCCTCTCCGCAACCGATCCCGCCGGATGCAAGGCTTGAGGAAGCTGTCGGGCTTGCAAAAGCCATAGAGCTTGATATTGCCCAAAGCGGGACCGTCCGTATTTCCAAACCGCGCCCGGCTAGCTTTTTTGGCCCTGGCAAGGTTGAGGAGCTCAAAGGCATTCTCGAAGCCGAAGCCGCCGGTCTGGTCATCGTAGATCACACTCTGACCCCCGTTCAGCAGCGCAATCTGGAAAAAACCTGGCGCGCCAAAGTCGTTGACCGGACCGGGCTGATCCTGGAAATTTTCGGCGAGCGCGCCCGCACGAAAGAGGGCAGGCTGCAGGTCGAACTCGCCCATCTCCTTTACCAGCGCAGCCGGCTTGTGCGCAGCTGGACCCATCTGGAGCGTCAGCGCGGGGGCTACGGGTTTCTGGGCGGCCCTGGCGAAACCCAGATCGAGGCCGACCGGCGTATCATCGGCGAGCGCATTGACGCCATCCGGCGGGAGCTTGCCTCCGTCCGCCGCACGCGCCAGCTTCACCGGGCGAGCCGCCGCCGCACGCCGTTTTCGACAGTTGCGCTTGCAGGTTACACCAATGCCGGTAAATCGAGTATTTTCAACGCCTTGACGGACGCAGCAGCGCTTGCGGAAGATCAGCTCTTTGCAACGCTCGACCCCACAATGCGCAGGCTGGAGCTGCCCGGCAGCGTGGCAATCCTGTCCGACACGGTCGGCTTCATTTCCGATTTGCCGACGACGCTCGTTGCCGCATTCCGGGCAACGCTGGAGGAGGTTAGCGAAGCCGATCTGATCCTGCATGTGCGCGACATCGCGACCCCCTATTCCGGCCAGCAGAAACAGGATGTCGAAACCGTTCTGGCTGAGCTTGGCGTCGATGTCGAAACGCATGAGAATAAGATCCTCGAAGTCTGGAACAAGATCGACCTGTTGACGACACAGGAGCGTCTGGCGCTTGAAAGCCAGGCGATGCGTCTGGATCGCAGGCCGGTCATGGTTTCTGCGCAGACCGGCGAGGGGCTCGATGAGCTGAAAAATCAGATCGGCGAATACCTTGCGCGCGGTCACATTGTGCAGACCTTCGAGCTGGAAAGCGATGAAGGCGCGCTCCTGCACTGGCTTTATGAGCGCGGCGAAATTCGGCAAAGACAAGATTGCGAGGACGGACGCACGCGCATCGAGGCGCGTCTTGCGGCGGCCGATCTGGAAAAATTCGAGCATCTGCGCGCAAAATGCCGGGCAGGGTAGGGGACGCCGACCCCGCCTTCTCGAAATGCCCGCGCAGGCGGGCATCTGGTATGCCACGACCTCGAATTAACCAGATCCCTGCTTTCGCAGGGATTTCGGTGACGCAGCAGCAAACCCCTCGCCAGACTATCCGTCTGCGAGGTTTTGAGTCTTTGCTTGGGCATCACTTTTACCGCGAAACCGGTTCCCACTTTCGCGGAG
>CAZMAC010000252.1:0-4998 GCA_964564085.1 uncultured Hyphomicrobiaceae bacterium | reverse complement strand
CAAAACACTGTCAAGATGGATTTGATATGAGCGCTGATGTTGTAAAGCTTCAAAAACCGGAATGGGTCTTCTTTAATGGCGCGATCCGGCGTTGGGATGAGGCTGTGTTTCACATCTCCAGCGAAGCCGTTGTACGTGGGCTGAATGTCTTTGAAGGGCTGAAAGGTTTTTGGCAGCCGGATGGCAGTTTTGGCATTCTCGCCGTCGAACGCCACTGGAAGCGAATGAAACAGTCGGCCGAATTGCTTCAGATTCCCTTTGATATGACACTTGAGGTCTTTGACGATGCCTGCCATCGCCTGACGCAGAGCCTTTATGAGCCTGAAAGGAATATGTGGATTAGGGCAACGCTCTATGTGACGCAAGGCCATTGGGGCGTTGGAACGGAGTCCGATCTTGTCCTGACAGCCTTTCACCATCCCAAAGGTGCTCCCGCGCCGATTGCGACCGGGGTCAGCACCTGGCAGCGCGCAACGGACGTGACGCTGCCATACCGCATCAAGACGAGTACGAACTATCAGGTCGCTCGTCTTGCCAAGATCGAAGGCCGGGGCCGTGGTTACCCGGAGATGGTCTTGTTAAACCAGCATGGCCGGGTTGCCGAAGCGGTTGGAAGCGCAATTCTTGCCGTGCGCGATGGGACGGTTTTAACCCCGCCGCCTTGGGAAGGGGCCATTGAGAGCATTACGGTCGATATCATCTCTGAGATTTGTAAAACGCTCTCCATTCCTTTTGAGCGCCGGCCGATCGATCGGACCGAATTGATTATTGCCGAGGAAATGGCATTTGTCGGTACACTGAACGATATCACGATGATCAAATCACTCGATGCAAAAGAGTTTGGGGAGCCAAAACTATTGAGCGCCATCCTCAAGAGATATCTGGATGCCGCATCGGGCATTGATCCGCATCCGGCCCTTGATCTGTCTTGCCGGTCTGCGGATGCCGGGCAGCAGGCGGCCATTAACGGCTAATATTGACGGTAAAAGTTTGACGGCTTCATTTGCTCAAAGCCTGTACCGCGGTCCTCATGGCATTACGCGCAAAAGCCGTGTCCCCATCTTCATTACTTGATGGGGACGCGGCTTTTATTGTGTCGCCCTATTCGACGCGCGTCCAGGTCGGTCCCTGGCAGATCAGCCCCCCAAACACACATCCTTGAAGTTTCAACCGGTTCTCACCCAAAACGGTCAATGTACCCCGGTAGGTTTCGCCGGCCTGCGTGTTGTAAAGCTTGCCGGACCAGGTCCTTGCCCCGCTCTTTTTTGCGCCATTCATAATGGTGATGCCCACGACCGGCCGCTCACGCTTGGCCGGATCGGGATTGTTCATATCCTTGCGCGCGGGATCTTTGACTTTGACGATTTCTGCGCAAAGGCCGCCGTCGCATTTGGAAACCTCAATATGCGAGCCATTGTCCGGGTGACGCCAAACGCCGAGCGCATCTTCGGCGGTCTGAGCTATGCTTTGCCCAGTGAAAAGGAACAAGAGTCCGACGCTGAAAAGCGCGGGCTTAATGATTTTCATGTGGTTGATACTCTCCCAGCGCAATTGTATGCTCTGCCACCCTAACAAGGCTTGACGCAAAGGTAAACCGGTGCACCTTCGCCGCTTTGATTCAGCGCCCGCCAAAACGACATCCGCGCAAAGTGCAGAAACGCAACGCTTCAAGCCGCAAGCGCGCCCATCCACCCGAAATTGTGCGTGGTCAACAAGCTCGCGCGAATCGGGTAAAAGCTGTCCTTGAAAATTCTAATCATGGCCGGGCTTGTGAAGCTGATCTATGAAAGCTGGTGAAGTTCAATCATCCTTGCTAAAGCCAAGCGTCGCTCATCTTGCGCCGATTGATCCCGGCCTGCCGATTTTGGTATTTCTGGCCGTTAGCGGGCATGGCTCGTCCTCGCGCAGCGCCGTCGAGAAACAGCTTGCGGCTCTCTATCCCGATCGCGGTAAGATCGGAACGGCGCTGGAAAAGCTGGCCGCCGAACGGAATATCACATTGTCGGCTGCTGGCCGCTGCCGGATCACCGATCGAGGCCGTTCCGCCGCCGAGGCTCAGCTCGGTAAGCTGCTTGGCCGCAGCTGGGCTGAGGTTCGCACGCGCTCGCTCGCGGGAGCCGTGCTCGGCATCGATCCACGCACCGCCAAGGCGCGTGCCTATCTCTCGCGTAAAGACAATATCGAATGTGCCGCGCTCGCCCGGCTCTACAATCTGCCTCGCCTTGGTGCCATGCCCTCGCGCGCCGAGCTTCGGTCTGCCCTGTTGCGCGCTCTTATCATTACGCGTCTGCCCGAGTGTGAACCCGCTCTTATGGAGACACCTATGCAAAAGACCTCTCGCGACGCCATTGGCCGGGCTGTCATGCTTGGCGCTGCCGGGCTCAAACGGGGAACGACTCGCGATGCGGAAACGATCCTGCTAAGACGGGCGCTGAGCCTTAATCCGCAGGGCAAGGACGATGTCACGGAAGCGCTGATCCGCGCCGGTCTCAGCAAAAACGCCGCGCAGCTTTTGACGCAGCCGGAGGTGAACGGAAAGGCCAGCAGCGATGATCTGGCGAGCTTTGCCATCACCGTGCGGGACCTCGCCAAGACCTTGCAAACCGCGCCTTTTACCGGCCGCGTCGCGATTGCTCAAGTTTATGATGCCGCTGTCGGTCGCGGGCTCGATTTCGGCTCGCTCGATGCGTTCAAGGAGCGTGTCGCAGCGGCCGGGCGAGCCGGACTACTGGATTTGGAACGCTACGATATTGCCGGTCCTATGGACGCCGTTCTGCGCGACCGGTCCCGAACTGCCTTCGGCCGCGATGAGCGGCATTTCATCGTCAACGAGTGGATTTAGTCCAAAGGATTGCTCTCAATGGATTCGCGCCTTGAGGCCTTTAAGAGCCCCGAGTTTTTCCGTGTTTTCGGCGCTGTGGCCTCGCTCGCTGGTGCGGCCGAGGAAGAGGCGCTCGACGTCTCGGACATCGGGCCGACCGCCGATGAAGGCATCGCCAGCGTCGTGCATCACGCGCGCAGCAAGAACCCTGACCCGGCCTCGCGCCTGCTGCTGATCAAAGGCCAAACCGGCACCGGCAAAACCCACACGCTGCTGACCGCCGTGCGCGGGCTTCATCGCCACGGCGATGTCTTTGCTGTCGTGCTGCCAATGGTGGAGTTCGTTTCCGAGGCACAGTTCGATGCCTGGCTGACGCGCAGTTTCGTCACGCGCCTGAGCGAGCCTTATCTCGTGCCCGAAGGCGCGCCCGTGCCGCTCGTCGCGCTCGGTCTTTCCTTGCTCGACCTCGTTCCCGGTCCGGTCTCCAGCCGTCTGAAGAAGGCTGTCAACGAGGGCGAAGTCAGCGTTAGCGAGGTTGAGTTCAAGGGCCTGATCAACAGCATCCGTGCACGGCTTGCCAAGGCGACGCGCATCCCGCCGGCGGGCGAGGCAACGATTGCCGCGATCCTTGCCGTGCTGTTCGGCGAAGACGAGGCGTTCGACTATCTGCGCGGCCTGCCTGTTGATACGGTTATTGCAGGGATTCGTGTTTTCAATCCCGACAATGAGCAATCCTCCCGGCTTCGGCTGGAGGAACTGATCAAGATCATCGGAGCATTCGGCAGCGCCGTCTTCATCGCTTTCGATCAGCTCGAACAAAGCAAGCTCGATGGCTGGGAAGGCCGTCTGACCCACGCCATCAGCCGGGGTGCGCTGTTCGCCGAGACGCTGCCCAATGTTGCCGTCGGCTTTGCGGTACTGCCCTTTCTCTACCAGCATATTGCGGAAAATATCGATGCTTCGATCCGCGACCGTATCGAGCGGCTTGGCACGCAGCCGGTCGTCTTGAAGCCTTTGTCGCGGCCCGAGGTTGAGGCGCTTCTGCGTCGCCGTCTCGCCTTGCTTTATGAGGTCAGCGGCGCGGAGCTTGATGCAGATCAGCCGCTTTATCCGTTCGAGGACTGGTTCCTCGATGAGCTGTCGGGCCAGACCTCTCGCTATGTCACGGAATATGTGCAGCTTTTCCAGCGGCTCCTAGCGGAAAAGGGTGGAGTTCCTTCGATGAAGGATTTCCCCGCGCCGGACCTGCCTGCCGCAGGATCTCCGCCGGTGGCGGTGGGCGGAACCCAGATCGACGCCGCCGATGCCGGTCCTGCCATCGATTTCGATCTGCAATGGGACAAATATCTCGCTCAGCATTCGCATTTCGGCGTGCCGACCGACAGCGCCAAACAGGCCGATCTGATCGAATGGGCCATCAAGTCGTCCGTCCCGGAGATTGAGGGCATTTCGGCGATTCGTACACGGCGTGAATGCCGGGGCCGCGCGCAGACCTACACAATCGGCTTCGATCTGGAAGAGGGCGACAGGGTTGCGGAGCGCCGCGAGGTTGCGCTGTGCAACGAGCCGAACCAGGGCACACAGCTGGCGGAGGAAATTCACTCCGTGCTCGCTGGAAGCCGGGATGCGCGCCCGGTGCTCGTGAGGCCGCGCGGCGGACGGTTTCCAAAGGGCGGGCGCACGGCGGGGCCGCTTCTCGACAGCGCCATTGAGAAGGGCGCAATCGTCATCCGGCAATTCGAAGCGACGAGCTGGGAACGCCTGCGCACGCTGAAGGATTTCTTCGCTGTACATGAACATTTGCCCGGATTTACCGAATGGCGGATGCGCGCCCGTCCGCTGACGCAAACCGCCTCACTCTCTGACATTCTGCAATATCCTTATTCTCCGCCTGCGGTCGAATTGCCACCGGAGGAAGCCGAGCCGAAGGCCGCACCGGTTGAGCATCTAAAACCTCGCCCTGTTCGCAAAACGCCAACCGGCCCCGCCGTTTTTCTTGGCCATGAGGTCGCCGATAATCAGCCGATTTTCTGGGCGCCGTTCGAGGCCGATCCCAAGCTGCTTAATTTCGGCGTGCTGGTGACGGGCGATAGTGGCTCCGGCAAGACCCAGACGCTCCGTGTCGTGATCGATGGCGTCACGACAATGAACGCGCCGGTGTGCATTTTCGACTTCAA
>CAZMAC010000251.1:0-5001 GCA_964564085.1 uncultured Hyphomicrobiaceae bacterium | reverse complement strand
CGGTAAGATCTGCGGAATCACGCCGAAGCGGTAACGTTGAAGCTGGTTTGCGCCCGTCGCGCGGACACCTTCCACCTGCTTCTTATCGATATTCTCCAACGCCTCGGAGAACAGCTTGCCAAGCGATCCCGTATCGGTGAAGGCGATTGCCAGCGCGCCCGTCAGCGGGCCGAGGCCGAAGGCGCGGATGAAGATCAGCGACCAGATCAGCATGTCTATACCGCGCAGAAAGTCGAAAACGCGCCTGACGAAGAAGCGCAAGATCATAGATGGCGTAAAATTCGACGCGGCAAGCATGGCGAGCGGCAGACCGAGAAAAGCAGCCGTCACCGTTCCCAGCACCGCCATAAGCAGCGTCTCCAACAAGGCAACAAACACTTCGCCATGCAGCCAGTCCGGATTTCGCCAAAAGGTCTGGAAAATATATTGCCAGTTCGGCGTCTCGGCCTTCAGCCTTTCGCCGCTAAGCGCGAGGTCGAAAATTTCGCCGCTCGAATAAGCGTTCAGCTCGGAGCGGAACGGAAACCAGAAATTCTCCCAGCCGAAGAAATAGCGGTGAACTTCGATCTTCGACCGCGTGATCTGAAGGCGCCGTCCCAGAGTCGGCCGCAGATCGAGCTTATAGGGGTTCACGCTTGCCCAGTCCGGTTGCGATCCAGGCAGCGCCGACTCCACCCCTTCGCTTGTTGCATTCGCGTAGATCGTGCCGTAATCCGGGATATCGAACCATATTTGGCTTCCGTCTATCCGGACACGATAACCTTCCCCGAGGTTAATCTCGGCCTTGTCTTCCCCCTCACCACCGCTCAGCTTCACCCATTCCGGCGGGGTCGTGTAAGTTGCCGTCCGCTCACCCTCAATGGCGATCTCAATTCCGCCGCGGCGATTGTCTCGCACGACATGCACCTTGTGCATGACCGCATCGGTCCCAAGGAGGACGGCATTCTGCCCGCGCATATTGGCCAGCAATCCGCTGACATTGAAAGTCTGCCAGGCATAGATGAAATAGACAAGGATCGCGGCAATCAGGCCGATGAGCAGCCACGTTCGACGGCGGATATGGCCGGTTACCTGACGTTGCAGATCGGCTTGACTGACATGAGACGGAAGCATGTTCGACATCGGCGCCTCCTAACCCGCCCGGTCAGCTTGCGTAAGCCGCTGACGCAGATAGGATGAGAGCTGGTCCACGGCAACGATGGTGAGAAACAGCAGCATGAAGATCGCGGCGGTTTCGTCGCCAGCCCCCTGCCCCCCGCCGATGGTTCGGCGTAACTCGATGCCGATGCCGCCAGCGCCGACATAGCCCAGGATGGCGGATGCCCGCACATTGATTTCAAAGCGCAGCAGGAAATAGCTCAGATAGTTCGGCAGAACCTGCGGTAGCGCGCCATAGCGCATACGCTGCACCCAGTTTGCTCCGACCGACTTCAATCCCTCGATCGGCTTGCGATCAATATTCTCGTTCACCTCGGAGAACAGCTTGCCGAGCGCTCCGGCTGTGTGAAAGGCGACGGCAATCATCGCCGGAACCGGCCCGCCGCCCAGAACATAGATCAGGAACAGCGCGATAATGAGTTCCGGGAAGGCGCGCATAATGTCCATCATGCGCCTCACCACGGGGATCAGCGGCGGCCAGACATCGAGCATCCGCGTGCTGGCGAAGGCAAGGATGACGGCCATTGCCCCGCCAAGGAGCGTGGCAACAAGAGCGATATTGAGCGTCTCGATCAGCGCAGGAAGAAACTGCCAAAGAAGGCCGAAAAAGTCCCAGCCTGCGGCAAAAGCCTCTATGACGATCTCGCCGGGATAATCGAAAAATTGTTGCAGGCCCCGCCAGAAGCTGCCCGAATTCATTTCGCTCGCCTGGTGATATCCGGCGATGACAATGGCGGCGATGATTAAAATGAGAAGGCCGGTATAAAGGCGCCTTTGACGTTCCAGCTCAACGATCTGCGTCTCTAAGGCAGCAACCGACATATTTGATATCCAATATGTCAAGCAGCCCCCACGCGCCTTAAGAAGTGGCGCGCGGGGACCGCTGAGTGTTCCAAGCGATTATTTGGACTTGAGCTTACGCGCTTCGATGATTGGCGTGTAGACCTCGTGCTTGATTGGCTCGAAGCCTTTAGCCTCACCGGCGATCACACCGTAGAGACATTCCTTGTCTTTCTCATCAAGGCCCGCCATCAGCTCGATCATGTCTTTCTTGACCTGCTCAGGAAGAGCCGTACGCAGAACGATCGGGCCTTCCGGGATGACTGGCGACTTCCAGATCTGGACCATCTCGGTCATATCGACGAGACCGGCGTCGACGGCTTTGCGCAGAGCGCCGGAATTGTAGCCGTCTTCCCAGTTACCAAGACCGTCTGCCCACGTCACGCCGGCATCCACGTCCTTGTTGTAGACGGCAACGATGGTCTGCTCGTGGCCGCCTACGAATTTGACGTCCGAGAAATAGTCGCCCGGCTTCATGGAGTAGCCGAGTTTGGGAATTTCAATTGAAGGGATCAGGTAACCGGACGTGGAGTTCGGATCGCCAAACGCAAAAACCTTGCCCTTCATGTCGTCAAGGCTCTTGATGCCGCTTTCCTTGCGTGCGAAGCCGATTGAGTAATAGCCGTAGCTGCCGTCATTGTTGACCTTGACCAGCACCGGCTCAACGACCTTCGGATCGGTCAGGTAAACCTTGGCATAGCCGGAGGCGCCAAGCCAGGCCAGGTCCAGATTGCCGCCGAGCAGGCCTTCGATCACGCCATTATAGTCAGCCGGCGCAAACAATTTGGTCGGCACGCCGAGCTTTTCTTCCGTATACTTACGAAGGCACTCATTCGAGCGTAAACGGTCAGAGGCGTTTTCGCCGCCAAGAATACCGATGCGGAATTCCTCAATCTTCTTATCGTCCTGCGCGGACGCGGAAGACAGGAGCATCGTTGTCGCCGTGGTGGCGGCAAGCAGAAATGTCGTCAGTCTCATCCGTCTCTCCCAGTCGTAAACACCCGTTTCCGGGCAAGAAATCGCGAATGATTTCGCGATTATCCGGCGGCGGCCGGGCCCAGAACGGCACCCGGCACCGAATTTTCGGCAACGCCGAGGCTCGTCGACGTGACGGCCTCGTTCAGCTCTTCGGTGGCACCATAGATGTCGTGGACAGCGGCCTGAGTCAGCTGCTCGGCTGTCCCGTCGAAGACCAGCTCGCCCAGACGCATCCCGATCACGCGATCGCAATAAGTCCGCGCCGTATCCAGCGTGTGCAGATTGCAAAGCACGGTCTTGCCGTCACGCTCATGGATCTCACGCAGCGCTTTCATGACGATTTCGGCGTTCAGCGGGTCAAGCGAGGCAATCGGTTCGTCGGCAAGGATCAACTTCGGGTTCTGCATTAAAGCGCGGGCAATCGCCACACGCTGCTGCTGGCCGCCAGATAAAGACTCCGCGCGCTTGGTCGCCTGATCCGCAATGCCTAACCGGTCGAGCGCCGCAAGCCCATCTGAGATGTCATCCCTGCCGAAGAGATTGAACATGCTCTTCCATGTGCCGTGGCCGTTGAGACGGCCGAGCATGACATTCGTAATCACATCGAGACGCGGCACGAGATTGAACTGCTGGAAGATCATCGCGCAGTCCCGCTGCCAACGGCGCAGGGCGCGGCCGCGCAGGGCGAGAATATTGCGTCCATCGATTATGATTTCGCCGCGCGTGGCAGGTGTGAGATGGTTGATGATGCGGAGCAGTGTCGATTTGCCGGCGCCTGAGCGGCCGATAATGCCGATCATCATGGGACGGTCTATTGTGAAGGAAACATCGTTCACTGCCGCCACATGGGCAAATTCCTTGCGGACCTTTCGGAATTCGATCACATTAGTTCCTGTAAATTCCGCATTTTCGGGTTTAGAGAACACAGGCTTGTTACAGCTTGATGACAGTCGGTAGCCCGTTCGCTACGTCGGAGCTCCGTGCTCATGCTCTGCGACAGGCAACACTCAAAACGCGCCCTGAATGCAACGCGATGATTTGCAAAAACAAAATCAACTCTATTGATTATGGCCTTTTTCTATGACAGGCCTTTGAAAGTTTACGGCGTTGGAGACCTTCGCCGCCTTGGCTAAAAAAAAGGGACGTTTTGCGCGCATCATCGGAGCTTACTGTGAGCTAACTGAATGCCCCTTATCGAAACGCCAGCTGGAATACGCGTGGAGCGATGAACCGGGACGCAGCTAATGCTCTGTATACGTTTAGATTTGTTCCAGGCGAGACAGCATTTTGCGAAGCTGAAGATGGTCCGCAGTCGTATGATTATTCTACGTCAAGGACGATTTAGCGACACGGCGCGGGCTCGTCAGGTCTGCATCAGTATCAGGTCTGCATCAGTATAGTGAGACAGCTCAAGGTATGGAGACGGATATGAGTGACACCATGACTGGTTCGGCAGGCGAGCTTAGCGCGACGCTCAAGCAAATGATTGAGAGCAAAGGCGCGGACCTTTATGGCGGGGAAGCGGTCACGCAGAAACAACACGCCCTGCAATGCGCGCAGCTTGCCGAAAATGAGGGCGCGCCGCCCTCACTGATTGTAGCGGCCTTGCTCCACGACATCGGCCATCTCGCCGAAGACGATTTTGAGGGTGCAATGGAGCACGATAAGGACCGCCTGCATGAGGAGCTGGGCGAACGTTTCCTGAAGGGCTGGTTTGGATCGGAGGTGACGGAACCGGTGCGGCTGCATGTGGCGGCCAAACGTTATCTCTGCGCCGTTGAAAAACCTTATCATGACGGCCTCTCGCCCGCCTCGAAACATTCCCTGATGTTGCAGGGTGGGCCGATGTCAGATACCGAAGTCACCGATTTCGAACGCAACCCGTTCTTCAAGGAAGCTGTGCGTCTGCGCCGCTGGGATGATCGCGCTAAGGACACTGAGATGAAAACGGCGGAGCTGGAGCACTTTCTGGACTATGTGGGTCATTGCGTAAAATAGCCGGGTAAGAATGTCATAGGCGCGAGG
>CAZMAC010000250.1:731-5002 GCA_964564085.1 uncultured Hyphomicrobiaceae bacterium | reverse complement strand
AGTGGGCAAACGCGCCGGACGGATGTCCGGTGCAAAGCAAAAGATAGAGCAGGATATCGAGTCTGATTAAACGCATCCTGCTCTAGAGCCTCGTTCCGATTCCATGTGAACGGAACAGGCTCTAGACAAAGCATCACCCCGTGATGCCGAGCATTGTGCGCCAATATTCCCATGACGCAATCTCGGTCACGGTCTCGACCGGCAAGGCGCGTAGAATGAGACCAATCGTAACAGCTACGATAAGCGGTATCATGACCACATGGGATATGATGAGGCTGACATCGATGACCCGCCATTTTCGATTGCGCACATTGATTCTCATGATCGAGATCAGAATCATCAGACTGACCATCATATAATCGAGCACGAATATCCGGTCGGACACCGTCGCAATGTCGGAGTCGACCTGTGGCAGCGAGAGATAGAGCGCGACCGCCGCGAGCAGCGCGGTCACCTGCAGCGTGATGATCGCCTCAAGATGGGACTGCGGGATGAAAATGGACAAATAGGCGACGATCAGAATGAACGCCAGCGGGATGAGAACCCGCAGATAATAGTCATTCGCTTCACGCTTCATCTGCCAGACATAACGGGTTTGATAAAACGGCACGATGCTGGGCTCATGCGTATAGGCGTTCACAATAGGTACGAATTCGCTTGTATAGGAGACATATTGGTTTGTCTGATCCCAATTCTCGACCCTGAGCGCCTTATCGCGCAGGAGGAGC
This sequence comes from uncultured Hyphomicrobiaceae bacterium, assembly GCA_964564085.1. Classification (GTDB taxonomy): domain Bacteria; phylum Pseudomonadota; class Alphaproteobacteria; order Rhizobiales; family Rhodomicrobiaceae; genus JAHQVI01. The sequence goes on along the minus strand of CAZMAC010000250.1, from coordinate 4,274 downwards.
GGCGGCGGCGGGACGATTAATGGCTTGTCACCGCTCTTGGGCTGGATATCGATCGAGAATTGCTGAGAGTCGAAGGGATAATTGGCAAAATCCGGATTGAAGCGGAAACGCCCGGAAACGCGATAGATGCGCATGCTTTGGGGGTAGGCGTCGCTCGGACCGCCGGCATAGATGGTCTCTTTGACCAATTGCGGCCCGTTGGTGCGCGGATCGAGGAAAGCGTTGGTGAATTTGATATCGTCGAAACCAACGCGGTCGGAAGCGCGCATTGACAGGTAAAAATCGGCATAGAATGAGCGGGCGTCATTATCGATGGCATAAGTGCGCAACATGTCTACATCGAGATACAGCGTGTCGATCCGGCGCAGCGTTCCCTCTCGCGTGCGAACGAACTGGATAGGAGCGAGCTGGGTTCGCCCAAGACTTTGAGGCAGAATGACGACGAAGGGCGTTTGCGAGCGGGTGCGGACGTCGGCAAAAAAGGACCAGTTCTCAAAGCGGCCCTGAAATGCACCCCGGCCGGCCGCGTAGGTCTCGCCAAGGGCTTTCAGGATGGCGTTATGCATTGCCTTCAACTCAGCGCCGCGCCCTGCCCCGCTGGCGGCCTCAGCTACCAGAGCAATCATATCGGCGAACTGCGCCCCATAGCCGATTGCCCGCAGATTCGTCGCCGAAAAAGGGGCCGGCTCGTAATCGGCGTCGCAGCTGCCGTCTGTCCAGCCGGACGCATCCTCAATTTTCGTGCCCTCAAACAGCCAGTCCTCAGGGGTGCTTTGCGTTACGACATTACGCACAGAGTCCTGCGCGACCTCCGGCACCGCATCCCAGTCGAGCTGGTAGATCGCATTGGGATAATTGTCCAATTGACCAGACAGCCGTGACAGGTCGCCGACCAGCATGATTGCAGGCGTGTATTCGGCGGCCTTGAGCCGGTCTATAACCTCATCGGAAACGGACGTTCCGACGGCCAGGACGAGAAGATCGGTCCCCTTCGCCTTTATATCGGAGATCGCAGCATCGAGAGCCGAGGCATCGAGCCGGGCGTTCGATCCGCGCCCCGTTCGCGTGATCCGATGATCGGCAACCATCTTGTCTGCGATCTTGCTTTGCTTCAAACCGGCGCCAATGGCTTTGATATAGGCAGCCCCTTCGCGGCCGAGAAAGGCTATTTTCTGAAAACGCATCTCCGCGGCAAACGCCGCCATAACCGGCACGCGTTCGGCTTCTTGCGAGGGCCGCGTGGAAAAAACATTGGGCGCATTGGAGAAAATATCGGAAACTGAAATGTGGGAAATGAAGGGGACGCCGCTGGCTTTGATCTCATCGCCGAGGGCAGCGAACACCTTCTCGCCTCGGGTTGAACTCGTCACGCCGATCATCGCCAGAAGTTGTTGCAGGCCGAGCGCGGTACGCACATTCGCGATCGTCTGATCCTCGTCCCGTCGCCCATCCAGGACGGCAAGCTCGATCTGGCGCCCGTTAATCCCGCCGCGCGAATTAATCTTTTCCTGCGTCAGACCCGCCAGCCGCTCGATTGCGGCCACATCGCCGCGATCATAGCAGCGATCGACATCGGAATTGACGAGCAGCGCGATGGAAACCGGCGGTCCGCCTGCGGCAAGCGCCTCATCCTGGGCTTGGACCGCGCGCGCACCGATGCTCAAGACAATCAGAGTCGCCAATAGTAATGGCATAGAAATGGTGACAAGGCCCCGGCGCGAAGCCCCAAACAACGCTATACATGAGTCCATCTCATGCCCCCCGCAAAAAACAAAGCTGTGTGACTCTTGATACAGGCCCGCATCCGCTTTGCGACAACGCCGATGCGGTTGTCTCGTCTTATTAGTTTGTTAACTGTTATAGCAGGGCTTTAAGAGGCTCGAAACATCAACATCGCCATTCCTCTCAACCGTAAAATCTGTGTCTCCAGCGACACACGTCCTCCATGGAGAGGTACAACGCGGCCGTGAGCTACGCAGTTTCGGCCATGCCTAAGGCTTCACCATGCAGCCTATGCCAACGTGACCAACGTTAATCGAATTATATCCATTCGTCGGTAGCATGCCAGGTTCAGGTCCTGAACGCGCAAAGGCACGAACTGATCGTGAGAGTCTCAATATTGCGTTGGTTGAGCTTGCTATTTAAGAACCCGCCGCAAGATCCGAAAGGCCGGACGCCCGGGCAGGGAGAACTCAAATCCTTGCCGGCGAGCAATCGTCTTCAGGACATCCTGCGCGCGCATGATATTGCCGGCGAAAAATTCATCGCATTCGGCCAGGCGGGCGTGGCCGGTTTTATCCTGCTTTTACATCTCATTGCCCAGGCTCAGAACAATTGGCAAAATCTGAATGTCTTAATCATCGGCGCGCTGGCCGCTTTAGCTGCCTCGTCAATGGTCCGTTTCTCAATCGCGAAAAGCGGGACGCTCAGTGAATGGCGATTGGATCTTCTGACGATTGTCGATTTCAGCATTTTTCTGGCGCTCATATGGAGCTACCAGTTCGCCTATAGCCATCCTGCAGGCGGCAGCCTGAAAGCGCCGACAGCCTTTTTGATTTTTGTACTGATTTCTCTGCGTCTTCTTCGCTTTCATCCGCGCCCGGTCGCGATTGCCGGGATCACGACGATTTGCGGCTGGCTGCTCATGACATCAACCGCATTGAATTCTGGCGGCGATGCGAGCCTCACGAACAATTACATCACTTATCTCACCTCTCACAAGATCCTGATCGGGGCTGAGATTGAGCGGGCCGTTGCGTTCACCGCTTTAACCGCCGTTCTTGCCATATCGGCCTTCAATGCAAGGCGCATCCTGTCCAAATCTGCGCATACGAAGGATTATTCGGAGGCGTTGACGGCGGCTGAGGCCAATCTCGAAATCGCCGAGCGTGAGAAAAAACGCGCAGTCGAAGCCATTGCCGGGATGGAAGCGCGGACGGAGGAGCTGAAGGACCGAAACGAGAAATTTAATGCTTGTCTTGAAACGATGTCGCAGGGCTTGTGCATGTTCGACAGTGAAAAGCGCCTCGTTGTCTGCAACAAACGCTATTTAGACCTATACGATCTGCCTGCCTCATTGTCGAAACCGGGCACGCATCTTCGCGAAATTATCGAGCATCGGATTACCTCCGGCATCTATTCCGGAGATGAGCCGGAGCAGTATATTCAGGAAAGACTTGCCGCCGTCGAAGAGCGCGAGCGCTCCACAAAAGTTCAAAAGCTGACCAATTCGCGTATTGTCGCGATCGATCACGAGCCCATGCTGAATGGGGGATGGCTGGCCACGCATGAGGATATCACCGAGCTTCAGCGCGCCCAGGACGAGCTTGCCTATCTTGCCCATCATGATGATTTGACCGGGCTTCCGAACAGGAAGCTCCTGCACGAACGCATCAAAGAAGCTTTCGCCTCGGCGGGCGACAATTGCCCCAGCAATACCGCCGCCGCAACGCCATGAAGGCAGCGCACCAGTAGGGCTGCATTGAGGAGGGAGCTGGGTGTGTCGCTCATCTATCCGAGATGTTTGGGTTGGTTCTAGGTAGC
>CAZMAC010000250.1:0-721 GCA_964564085.1 uncultured Hyphomicrobiaceae bacterium | reverse complement strand
GAAGCTTTCGCCTCGGCGGGCGACGGCGGCGAATTGGCACTTCTTTGTCTGGATCTGGACCGCTTCAAGAACGTCAATGACACTTTGGGGCATTCATACGGCGATGCATTGTTGAAGGTGGTTGCCAAGAGAATATTAGGCTGTATCCGCGACGGCGATCTTGTCGCAAGATTGGGCGGCGATGAATTCGCAATATTGCAGCTTTCCCCCAATCTGCCCGATAAAGCAACCAGCCTCGCCTCCCGCCTTTGTAGCGTTTTGGGCCAACCGTTTTTCCTGCAAGATCATCAGGTCGTTATCGGCGCCAGTATCGGCATCGCAATCGCGCCGGATAATGGCAACGATCCGGAACAGCTGATCAAAAACGCCGATATGGCGCTTTACCGGGCCAAGGATGACGGGCGAAGCACCTTCCGCTTCTTCGAGCCAGAGATGGATGCGCGCATGCAGTCCCGGCGTCTTCTTGAGCTTGACTTGCGCACCGCACTGGAAAATGGCGAGTTCGAGGTCCATTATCAGCCGCTCGTTTCATCCGATACGGGACAGGTTACGGGATTTGAAGCGTTGCTGCGATGGCCGCACCCGACAAGGGGGAACGTTTCACCGGCTGACTTTATTCCGCTGGCGGAGGAAATCGGCCTTATTGTCCCGCTAGGCGCCCTGGTTATCCGGCAAGCCTGCCGCGATGCAGCGAGCTGGCCGGAGGATATGTTTGTGGCCG
>CAZMAC010000249.1:0-5025 GCA_964564085.1 uncultured Hyphomicrobiaceae bacterium | reverse complement strand
CGCTGATCTGCTACGTCAAATTCGCAAATGGCGCTCAAGCCGCTGGACCAGCTGGCGCCGATGCTATGCGCAATAGAACGAGCCAACTCGTTCAGGATGCAACGCGGCAGGTGTACCGCCTTCTCGTCGAAGTTGAGGGGGCCATTAAAGGCGGAACCGCATTTCTAGTCAGCGGCCAGCGGATCGTTGTTACAAATCAACATGTCATCCATAGCGGCACGGCATATTCCGCCGGATTTCTAAACAACAATGGCGATTTCAAACGCGTCCCCTTACGCCTTCTCGCAACTTTTCCTCAAAAGGATCTCGCACTTCTCGAAGCGCTTGACGACCTTCCCGGCTCGCCGCTGCCTCTTTCTGAAAATTACCCCGGCCTGGCGGCTGATCTTTTTGCGATCGGCTTTCCCGCCGCCGCCGATCCCCAAGGCGTTGATAGCTGGGAGAACGGCGATGATACGACTTTTTTTCTGCCATCAATTCTCAAGGGTTACGTTTCGAGAGTGCTGACGAATCGATGGTTCAGCAGCCAACTGCAACATCAGACCCCGATCATCCCAGGCTATAGCGGGGGGCCGCTGATCGACATGAATGGTGTGGTGCTTGCTGTAAGCAGCTCAATCCATAAAGAAGCAAACGGCATTTCCTACGGTGTGCTTGCCAGCGACGTGGTGCAATTCCTCAAAGCCTGCTCGCTGCCAGCCAATGTCGCTTATGTCAAAGAGCAATCTCACAAAGTGCGTCGTGACAATCCCAGTAGAGTCGCCAAATCCGCAAAGCCGGCCAAACGCGAGACAAAGGGCAGCACCCATAAAGAGGGGCTCGCGATGCTCGCACGCGGCAAGGAGTATTTGGAGCGGGGTGACATTGTCGCAGCGAGGCTGGTGTTTAATTATCTCCTGAGCCACCATGATTTCTATGATGCCTATGTCGGGCTTGCCCGGACTTATGACCCAGTATTCCTGAATGAAAAGAATGTTATTGGCGTTTCCGGCGATGCTGAAAAAGCGCGGGAGTTTTACGAGAAGGCTTTAAGTTTCGGGAATAGCCCTCAAAAATCGAGGGCGAATGCACTGCCGGCAGACAAAAAGAATGGTCTTTGTAACGCAAGCAAATGTAGTTTGATAAATGCCGCATCAGGACCTGCGGTCTATTGCGAAACCGAGGACCCCATCCTGGCGAATAAGTAGGCCAAATCGACCTATTCTTTTGAATAGGCTTGTCCTTTTTGACCCCTGTCGCCAGAATACCGGTAATGACAACGAAATCCGTGGCTTCATTTTACGACTGTGTTATTGTTGGTGCCGGCCTTGCGGGCCTCATCGCCGCCGCTGCGCTGCGACAAGCCGGCTACCGGGTTCTTTGTACCGGTCCAGCACCAAAAACAGGTTCATCGGACCGCAGGACAACTGCTCTTCTCAACGGCTCGGTGCATTTCATCGATCAAAATCTTGATCTTTGGGACCAGCTGGAGCCCTTTGCATCGCCACTGCGAACGCTGCGCTTGATCGACCGGACGGGTCGTTTGCTGCGCGCGCCGGACACGGTTTTCCAAGCAAGCGAAGCCAGCTGTGAGGCCTTCGGTTACAACATCCCAAATGCGGATCTTATCAGCGTCTTGCTCGACCATCTCGGCGGCGCATTTTTGCCAAGCCAGGGCGTAGCATCCTTAGGTGCTGAAGACGATGCAGCTTACGTCACACTTTCCGAGGGGCAGACCCTGCAAACAAAATTGGTGATCGGAGCCGATGGCCGAAAGTCCATCTGCCGCGAAAGTGCAGGCATAGGCGTGAGGAGCTGGACCTACAATCAAACTGCGATCGTTTGCAATTTCAGCCATAGCCGGCCCCATGACGGGGCATGCACCGAATTCCACTATGCAAGCGGCCCCTTCACTATCGTCCCGCTTCCCGGCCAAGCCTCAAGTCTTGTCTGGGTCGAAGGGACTGAAACCGCGGCGCGTATTGCCGATCTGGACAATGCATCGATAGCCCGTGAGATCTCCGAACGTCTCAGCGGCCTTCTTGGTAGGATCACTGATGTTAGCCAACGTGGTACCTTTCCGCTCTCTGCCCTTATTGCTCGAGGACTAACGAGTAAAAGGCTGGCTCTTGTCGGGGAAGCGGCCCATGTCATGCCGCCCATCGGCGCACAAGGTCTCAATTTAGGCATCCGCGACATCGAAAGTCTTGTACGTTGTGTCTCAGGCCACGATGATCCCGGATCAAAAAAAGGGCTCGAAGCCTATGAACGCGATCGGCGCGGCGATGTCTGGCTTAGGACGATGGCAGCAGACCTGCTAAACCGGACACTGATCTCAAACACGCCCTTCTTTCAGTTCGCTCGTAGTGCCGGATTGGGTATGCTCGATCTGGTCGGTCCTTTGCGCCGCGCAGCAATGCGACGCGGAATGGCGTCGACGAGCCCCTAACGCGCTTCCTAGCAAGGTCACTATTTTGCGCCAGCGTAGATGCTGACCGAATACGAGTCTACACTGGCGAAGCTTGCCTGCCGTTCCGAAATTGGTCAGCTTTAATTACACTTGATTTCGTCGCAAAATCAGTTCCCGCTCTTGCCGATCATGCTATAAGCAGCCGCATCGCATGGCTTCAGCATCCTTTGCGGCCCTTCAACGTAAATTCCCGAGATGTCCACCCTTCTAACAATCCGTCACCTCATCGAATATGTCTTGCTGCGCGGGATTATCGCGCTGGTACGGTTGCTCTCAATCGATACAGCCCGGGAATTATCGGCAAAGACCTGGCGACTGCTTGCCCCTTACGGCCGCCGCCATCAGCGTGCGCTTGATAATCTTGCAATCGCCTTCCCGGAGAGGACCGAGGAGGAGCGTGAAGCCATCGCCATGGAGATGTGGGGCAATCTCGGCCGCGTTATGGCCGAGACCATGCTTTTAGACCGCATTTTGAAAGAACCGGAGCGGATTGAGATCGAAACGCCGGAACTCCTTAAACGTTATAAGGGAAAGATTGGCGCGGCCATCACCTGCTCACTTCACATGGGCAATTGGGAGCTGGCCATGTGGCCGCTCACCAGCATCGGCGCCAAACCTGCCGCCGTCTACCGGCTTGTCGAAAACCCCTATATCGATCTGTATTTGCGCGAACAGCGCAAGGCGCTTTATCCGGGCGGGCTTTTCGCACGCGGCAAAATGAAGGGCGTCAAACTCGGCCATGACACGGCGCGGATGATTGCCAGCTATGTGCGTCAGGGCGGGCGGCTCGGCTTTCTTGCCGACCGTTATGAACGCAAGGGCGTCGAAGTGCCGTTTTTCGGCAAACCAGCCAGCTCGAACGTCGTTCCTGTCATGCTGGCCCGGCGTGCCGGGGCGAGGCTCTGGGCCGGCCGCTGCATTCGCGTCGGCAATGAGTCCCGTTTCAAAGTCCGAATGCGCGAGATCAAAGTGCCATGGACCGACGATCCTCAAGCCGATATCGAGGCTGCGCTGATCGAGCTTCAGGCTCAGTTCGAGGCTTGGATCAGAGAACATCCGGAGCAATGGATGTGGTCGAACCGGCGCTGGTCATGACGCCTGGTTCATGCCTATCATCGTGAGCCGCAGCCGTCGCTGCCACGAGGAGACGACCACGATGACGACATCGACCATATCCACCGCAAGACCTAACATCCGCGTTACGACTTATGCCGGCCCCGGCGCCGAGCCCGTCATGCAGGCGGTGCCATGGCCGCAGGTTCCGCCGAAGGGCGCGCTCATTAAAATCGGCGCCTGCGGCGTTTGCGGAACGGATCAACATATCCTCAAAGGTCACTGGCCGAAGCCCCTGCCCTGGCCTTTCACACTGGGCCACGAGCTGGCCGGCGTCGTCGTCGATATCGGCGATGAGCTGAAAACCGATTTTATGGGCAAGCCCATCGGCGTCGGCTCGAAGCTGATGCTGCCGCCGCTCATGCCTTGCGGCCGGTGCGACTGGTGCCTGCATTATCCGGAAACCGCCAACAAATGCCTCACGCCGGTCTATTACGGGCGCTATCTCGGCTTCGACAGGCCGCCGCATCTCTGGGGCGGCTGGGCGGAATATGTCTATGTCGATCTCGGCGAATTGCCGGGCACGAAAATCTACAAGCTGCCCGACGATATGAGCCTGCTGCTCGGCTCGCTCTCCGAACCGCTCACCTCCTGCATCCGTGCTTTCAATCGCGCGGCCAAAGCGGGCGGCTTCCGCTGGAACGACACGGTCGTCATTCAGGGGACCGGCCCGATCGGCATTCTCGCCGTCGCGGCTGCGCAGGAAATGGGGGCGGGCCGTGTCATCGCCGTCGGCGCGCCCGAGGAACCGCGGCTCAGGCTTGCGCGCGATTTCGGGGCGGAGGCGACCGTCAATATCGAGGAATTCACGACAGCGGATGCCCGCATCAAAGCCGTGCGCGACATTGTCGGCGGCTATGGCGCCGATCTGGTGATGGACTGCTCCGGCCATCCGAGCGCCGGGCCGGAAGGCATCGAATTCCTGCGCGATGGCGGGACCTATGTGGAAATGGGCCAATTCACCGATGCCGGCGCGATCCAGACCAACTGGCATCGCATCTGCACGAAGGATCTGAACGTGCTCGGCTCCTGGGCATTCACGGCCAACGATCTGCCGCTCGGCGTCGAGATGCTCTACAAAGCGCGCGACAAATATCCCTGGCGCAAAATGCAGACCCTGTTCCCCTTCACGCTCGATGGTGTGAAGGACGCCGTTGCCCAGGCCATCGCGATGAAGACGGTCAAATCGACAATCGTGCCCTTTCCGGAGCTTGCGGGCGAAGCCGTCTGATTGATTGACGGCAGATTCCAAAGAGCAGAGGCAAACCCTCGCTGGGACGCTCCCTTTTCGAAATGCCAGCGTATGCGGGCATCTGAATGACCAGAGCCTCTGTTCGAACCAGATCCCTGCTGCCGCAGGGATTTCATCGGCGCAGCATCAAACCCCTCGCTGGGACGCTCCCCTTTCCCGTCACCCCGGAAAGCGCCCCGCGCTTGTCCGGGGTCACTTGCGGAACCATCTC
>CAZMAC010000248.1:0-5056 GCA_964564085.1 uncultured Hyphomicrobiaceae bacterium | reverse complement strand
GAAGAAAATGCGCAAAAACAACAAATTAGAGCCTTGTTCCGATTCCATGAGAACGGGACAGGCTCTAGTGCCCTGATGCTTTCAGAAGATTCAATTGGCAGTACACTATCTATTTGTTTATGCATCAATTTTACCAAACTCTGGCTTTCGCCTCTGTTTGGATCGATGCACTAGCAACCCGCGTCACGTGCAAGATTAGCCATTGCCTGCCGCTTCGGCTTATTTTGATCCCTGCCAGCGAAGCGTGATTCGGGAGCTGGCGGCCCGTTCTGTCTGTTTACGCATCCGGTTGATCCATCATGGTCGAGCTTTTTTCGTTTCTGTGGACGGTTTTCAGCTTCATCTTCGGACTTCTCTGGAGCATTGTCTGGTTTATTCTGAGCGATCTGCTGTCGACGCTGGCGTGGCTTGGCATTTTCGTATGGCTCGCTTTCGTTCTGCGTTACCGCAGCTTCACCTTGGGCTCGCTCGCCGTCTTACGCTACGCACGCTATGGCGTTACCTTTATCTGGCGCTGGATCAGGGGCGGGCGAGGCAGTGTGCCGCTCGCCGCGCCCGAACCCGTTACGAAGGTTGTTAGGGAATACCGAAAACGGGTTCCGCTCGGCTACGCATCCGTGTCCGAACAGCTCAATGTGATGGTTATTCTACTCATAACCATCATGGCGAATGTCTGAGTCTGGAAGATTGGGACTGGTGCCATTTCAATTGGTGTAAAACAATCACAGATTGCGCTGATTTGTTAACACCATCTTAAGTTGCCGTTGACCGCCCATACACGCACTGATAGCCATAGGTCATGCATTCCGGCTCGGGATCGCCATTATATTTGTGAAGTCTCGAAGTTTTTTTGCTGAATGACAATAATCGCTTTTTAAAAATGTATTTTTTGAATTTTCTAAGTTTTGTCTGAAGATTTTCATGGTTTTTCAATATGAAAAAATGCCTTTTTTATTCAGTTTTGCTTTCATTCATGATTGGTACAAACACATGGGCTGACATTCTTTACAAGCCTGTCAATCCCTCCTTTGGCGGTGAAGCATTCAATTCCAATCATCTTCAAAACCTGGCGAATTCTCAGAAATTATTTGAGGAAAACACCAGTTCGAGCACGCAATCGACGACGGAGCGGTTTCTCAGCATGCTTCAGTCCCGTTTGTATTCGTCTCTGGCGTCTCAGGTTTCCGACGCGATTTTCGGGGATGATGCTCAACCGTCTGGAACGATTGTGTTCGATGATCAGCAAATCGCTTTTTTTAATACCGGTACGGAAATTCAGCTTTCTGTGACCGATTTTACGACAGGGCAAGTCACCAACATCGTCATTCCGACTTTGACCCCTTAAGCGACGCGCCCCGATTCTTTCGGCAGTATTTTCTTTTTGCAGCAGCACTCGCGAATGAGGCTGATAACCCAGCATTTAAGAACTTTGGATGTGAAGGCAGCAGATGCACAAAGTCAAAAAACTCAGCCGGAAGAGCGCGCTTATCGCCGTTCTATCGTTGGGATTGGCGGGGTGCGCTCAAGTGGCTAAGGAGCAACTGAGCCCCGGTGCTCTGCCTCCCGTCGTTAATCCGATTACGGAGATCAACCAGACGCTGAGAGATCTTCCGCCGCCGAAGCAAAAAGTCCCGGTTGCCGTATACAGCTACGGCGATCAAACGGGTCAGTTCAAACCGTCCGAGACGACGCAGACCTTGTCAAAAGCTGTCACGCAGGGCGCAACGTCGATTCTCATTAAGGCGCTTCAGGATGTGGGCGAGGGGAACTGGTTTACCGTCGTTGAGCGCGAACGCATCTCCAATCTGCTGAAAGAGCGCAAAATCATTACGCAAATGCGGATGACCTATCTCGGCGAAAAAGGCGTCAACCCGAAAGCGCTTCCGCCCTTGCTGTTTGCTGCAATTATCTTTGAAGGCGGCATTATCGGCTATGACAGCAATCTCCAGACGGGCGGCATCGGTGCGCGGCTTCTCGGTATCGGCGGCGATGTCAAATATCGCCTTGATACGATCACGGTCTATTTGCGCGCTGTCAGTACCAAAACCGGTCAGGTTCTGGCTTCGGTCACGACACATAAGACAATTGCTTCAGTCGGGCTGCAGGGGGGAGTCTTCAAATTCATTGCCGTGGATAAAATTCTGGAAGCAGAGGCCGGCTTTACAAAAAACGAGCCTGACCAGCTCGCTGTCCAGCAAGCCATCGAGAAAGCCGTCTACTCCATGGTGATTGAAGGGGCGGAAAAGGATATCTGGTCTTTTTCCGATCAAGCGGCTGAGGCGGAACTGGTCGACGCGCATAAAACCGGGCGAAAGTCGTTCAGGCAAAATACGGCTCATCGCATCTCATCCGAGGAAGAAGCCAAGCCTACCGATCAGGGCGCCTCGAAGATGATAGCCTCTGCAGCTAAATCCGGCCCGAACGTTGCAGCGGTTGATCTTCCGGAAAAAGCCCCTGCAAAAGCGAATGACACGATTGAATTGGCGGGCGATGGAGCTGAAAAACCAACGCGGGACTCTTTGAATTCCGATCCACCGGCAACTGGTCTGAAAAAACCCTGGGAAACCTCATTCACTGAGCCGTCCCGTAAGCCACAGACCTCCTCCATGTATTTTTATAAGTCCGTGCGCGTAACGCCGCCCACGCCGTTAAGCAGACCGTGGCCGACCGAAATTTCAGCAATTCAAGAGAAATTCGAACATTCAGTAAGCCGCCAATAATTCTTGATTTGGATTGAACATAAGCAAAAAAGGTAGCCAGGTTAGATTTTGTGTTTCTTGCCGATGGCAAGAAAAATCGAAGAAATCCCGCCTGTGTATTGATTAAAAGGTTTTCTTCTCGAATAAGAAGGTAAAATTAGACGTAAGGTTTGAATTATTAACGAAAGGGAAAGAATTATGAAAATGCGCTCACTTTGCGCTGTTGCCATAGCTGCCATTTTCATGTCGATGCCAGCACTGGCGGATGACAATGAGAATATTTCAAACATCGATCAGCTTGGTGACTCTATCAGCGCGACCGTCTCGCAGTTCGGCGACGACAATGTGAAGAATGAGTCGGATGTTGATCAAGGCCTGGGTGGTGGAGGTAGCGACCTCAATGCCATGATCACACAGCACGGTATTGGTACCGATAACTATTCTCAAGTCATACAAAATGGAACGATGAACGAAGCGACCGTTCTCCAGAACGGCACGGGAAATACCAGCAAAAGCTGGATTGACCAGAATGGAACGGGCGCCGGCCCGAATATGGCTGATGTCAACCAGGGTGGAATGAATAATATCAACAATTCCACGATCATGCAGGATGGCAGCAATCTGACCGCGATCGTCGTTCAGAATTAATATAGCGATTCAATGAGAGCAGGCGGCCGTGTGCCGCCAGCTCGCTCTGCTCATTCAGTCTATTACTCACAAATGAAATATAAAGCCATGCTTCGCGATTATTTGACGATATTACTGCCAATATTGATGATCTGCGCACCAGCCGCCGCGCAGATGAATCAGAATATCTCCATCATCGATCAAATCGGTGATGAGCAGAATGCTGAGGTTGGGCAGCAGGGAACGGAGACTTCCAATCGTACCGAACTCCGTCAGAGCGGTTCCGGCAATCGGGCAACGGTTACCCAAAATGGTGCGGAGAGCCGGAATGGGGCCGATATCGACCAACAGGGAATAGAGAACGACAGTTCGATCTCACAAGATGGAACATCGGTCGTCAACGAAGCCGATGTCAATCAGTCCGGATCGGGCAATACAGCGTCGATCGCTCAAGCCGGCCTTGGAGGTATGAATTACGCCGTCATCCTTCAGCAGGGGGATCAAAATACCGCGGCGATCAAACAAGACGCGGCTGCGCTGTCTTTGCATAAGAACTCCGCATCCATTACTCAGACCGGCGGTCGGAACAGTGCAGAGATCGAGCAGCATGGCGATGGGCATGAGGCCGAAATCCTGCAGGACGGTTCCGACAATGAAGGCCGAATCGAACAGTCTGACGTGGAACAAAAAGCGATTCTTAAACAGTTCGGTGATAATAATAGCTGGTCAATTGAGCAATCCGGTCTTGCCGGCACGATAGAGGTCGAGCAATACGGCTCAGGCGGAGGCGTAACGATTCAGCAATTCTAGAGCAACGCGCATCCGATCGGACGCGGACAGTTGATCTTAGCGCCGCCACCGCCAGGGTCAGGCAACTTCCGGAGCTCGTAAGTTTTCAGGTTTTCCGGGAGGGTGGCTATGAACTGTGCGCCTTATATCGTGCTTTTTGCGATGTTCATCACAGCAGTGAGTGGAATTACCAATAGGGCAATAGCGGGTGAGAAAACGATCTATAGTTCGCTCGGGCCTGCAACACACAAGCATATGGTCGATCAAATTTCGCCTCATCGATCACTCAAGAAGAACGTTCATGCCGCTGAATCGTATTTATTGTCGAGCGTAGGAGAGGACCGGCATTCTTCGCGCGGCAAAAAATATAAAATTGCAAGACGGGGTTTTGTCGATGACTTGATTGAAGCGCCCGATCGACCGGCCCCGCCGATACTTTCAGAGTTCGGGTTGCCAAATATGAATGGCGTTCCTCCGATTGTCCTTCTATTCCCACCAAAGCAAGAGACCGTCGAGATCGGCTATTATTAGGTGGGGATCATTTCAAGTGGAATGATCCTGGATTATCTGTCGGTCAATCAAAACCAAGCGATTGTCGTCAAGTTGCTCCTCTCAAAGTTTCAGCAGAAGCGAGTGCGGCGTCATTTGAGCGCAGACTGCACCTGAGGGCAGTTCAAAAGCGGTCGCCGGTAGCCGGCTGAAACGGGTGAACGCGAAAACTTTAAGCAATGTGTCGATACCGTCGGAATGGATTAAACGGCAAAGCGTATTCAGACCAATCCGAGACACCGACCACGCTCTAATTTTTTATCTACTGCGTTTCATGCGCCCCCATCACGACGTTGTATTTTGGTACGCCTCATAAAATCTCTGAATTTACGAGCATTAGGCGTTTTCAAGCGAAGCACGGCCCTGTGAAGCCTGTCCCCGCGCAGGCGGGG
>CAZMAC010000247.1:0-5062 GCA_964564085.1 uncultured Hyphomicrobiaceae bacterium | reverse complement strand
TCAAATAATTGCATAAACAAATCCTTTCGCACCACGTCCACAGAAACGGCCGTATATGAGGGTCTTCAGTTCGCGGCGCGGCGCTCCTCGATTTTGCGCGCATGATATTTTTGGAACGGTTCATCCTTCAGATAACCTTCCTCGCGCACCCATTGAAACATATCCATCACGGTGCCTTTTCCGAAGGCGCCCGGCATGACCATGACCGCGGCGTCTTTGAGGCTTTGTCCTTCGGGCGCTTTTTCGGGCAGGAAAACAATCGTCGGCGTAAAGACATAACCCCAGCGCCGGACTGCCGTTTTTTCAGTCAGGCTTTCTCCGTTCAGGTCCGTAACCTCTTCATCCCCGAACATATTATACTGAACGACAAGGAAATGATCGGAGATCAATTTTGCGATTTCCGGATCGCTGAAAACCTCTGTATGCATCTTACGGCAATAGATGCAACCGCGCTGTTCGATGATAATCGCCAGACGTTTGCCCTGCTCGCTGGCGGCTCCCAGATCTTCGCGCAGATCTTTGAACGTGACGCTAAACCAGGGCTGCTTATGCAGACCGTCCTCTCCAACCTCCACAGCCTGCGCCGGGATCGCCCAAAGAAGCAACATGATCGATAAAAGCAGTTTTTTCATTTGCATGACCTCCCATTCCTCGCTCTGTCTGCATAAACTTAAGATCAACCGATCCGGCTGAAGACAGGAAACGTTTCCAGCAGCCAATATGCGATGGTCGACATCTGACCTGTCATAATAAGAATACCTGTCACAACGAGAAAGCCGCCCATGGTTTTCTCGATAACACCCATATAGGCACGAATTCGCTTCAGGAGCCGAAGGAACGCGCCCGCAAAAATAGCTGCGGCCAGGAACGGCAGGCCAATCCCCATGGCATAGACGAAAAGCAGGCCCGCACCTTCCCAAACCGTGCCTTCCGCGCCGGCGAGAAACAGAATCGCCGCCAGCACCGGGCCGACGCAGGGTGTCCAGCCAAAAGCAAAAGCCAGCCCGATAACATAACCGCCAAGCAGGCCGGGCGGCTTGCGGGTCACGTCAAAGCGCTTGTCGGCATAAAGCCAGGTGAGCTTGAAAACGCCCAGGAAATGCAACCCCATAATGATGATGACGATTCCGGCGATAAGCGAAAGGGTGTCGAGATATTGCGTCAGGGTCTGGCCGATCGCGCTGGCGGTTGCGCCCAGCGCCACGAAGACGGTGGTAAAGCCGAGAACGAATGCAATTGCTGTGGAGATGATTCGTCTCTGCGCTGAACGATCATCCACAGTCAGCTCATCGAAGGAAACACCGGCGAGGAAACAGAGATAAGGCGGAACAAGCGGCAGCACGCAAGGAGACAGGAACGACAGAAGCCCTGCCAGAAAAGCGCCACCAGAGGTTACGCTCAGATCCATTTTCGTGAAGCCTTTAACAGGGGACGTTTCAAAACATTCAAAAGATGTTATATTCGAATGTATTATAGGACGAGTGCTCTATTCAAGCAGATTTGATGCTGGATTAACCTCGGATCGATTGCGGCCCGAAAGGAAATCATAGTATCGCAGATCTGATTGGTTAGCCGGTGGACTGAAGTCATGAAGGCCTTGAGATTATTTGTCTTGCTGTTCTTTGCTCAGGCCTCGTTCGCTATGGCGCCTGCCAAATCGGTTGAATTGATCATGCTCGAAGAGGATGGATGCCCCTGGTGCGAAAAGTGGGATACCGAAATTGGCGTTGTTTACCATAAAACCGCCGAGGGTCGGATCGCCCCGCTGAGACGCGGTTACATTCACGAGCCACTGCCGCAAGATTTTCACTTCCTGGGGAAGGGAGGATATACACCGACATTCATTCTGGTCGATGATGGGCGCGAGATTGGCCGGATTCGTGGCTATCCGGGTGAGGATTTCTTTTGGTGGCTGCTGGGGGAATTGTTGGACAAACTTCCGGCGACATCTCGCAAGATAAAAACCTTTGGCTGACAGAGGAAACGAAACGCTGTGTCCATACCCGATTCAAAAATTTTTGAGGATGAGGCTCATCTTGATGAGATGGCGGATAATGCACGCACGGCAACGGACTTTCTGAAAGCGCTGTCTCACGAAGGCCGGCTGATGATCCTTTGCTATCTGGCGGGCGGCGAAAAATCCGTAACCCAGCTTGAAAAGCTTTTATCCTTACGCCAGCCAGCGGTTTCGCAACAGCTGGCCCGCCTGCGCGCCGACGGAATTATTTCTGCCCGCCGAGAGGGGCAAACCATTTATTACAGCATTTCTGATGAGCGCTCACGGCGCATGGTTGATCTTGTATACGAGATGTTTTGCGCATCGCCCAAGGACAAATAATTCTCAAAAGACACAAAATTTTAGACTCAAAAGAATCTGATTCTTGCGAAGCACGACATCCTTCGTTTAGAATATTCAAAAATCGTAATATAAAAATGCCTTTCCTGCGGGAGGAACGCGATGGAAGACTTGCCGACCACCACCGTGGTCGCAGTCGCAGGCTCAGCTGGCGGCATCGTGCTTGGATTGGCCGCGCGCCTAGGACGTTTCTGCACTTTGGCCGCGATTGAAGACGCCATGTTCGCCGCGGACTATCGGCGTCTGCGCATGTGGGCGCTTGCTATGGCCATCGCCATGACCGGCGTCGCAATCCTTTCCCATGCAAGCCTGATCGATACCAGCAGATCGCTTTATCACCATCTGAGCCTTAACCCCTTGGTCTGGATTTTCGGCGGGCTGATATTCGGCATCGGTATGGCGCTATGCGGCACCTGCGGCTTCGGGACTTTGGCCCGCGTAGGCGGTGGCGATTTGCGCGCGCTGTTCAGCTTCCTCATCCTCGGCATAGCCGCTTACATGGCGATCGCCGGGCCAACGGCTGAACTCCGGCTCTTTGTTTTGGAAGCGTTTACTCTCAGCAACGGGTCTGAGCAGGCGCACACATTTACGCAAGCTTTTGAGACCTATCCTGGCTTCGCGACCGTTCTGCCATTTATCACCGCTGTGGGTTTGATCGTGTGGAGTCTCGGGAACCCTGTTTTTCGCGCGTCGTCTCGTTCCCTCTTTTGGGGTACCGCCGTGGGCTTTACAATCCTATTTGGCTGGTGGGCGACCGGTTGGCTCGGCGCGGACCCATTCGATCCTCAACCCATTGGGTCCTACACCTTTTCCGTCCCTCTGGGGCAAACGCTCATCTATTTCATGACCATGAGCAGCTCCACGCTGACCTTCGGCATTAGCGCGACATTGGGCGTGATCGTGGGCGCCTTTGCCGGTGCGCTCATCAAGAATGAATTCCGCTGGGAGGCTCCCGATGATGCCAGAGAGATGCGGCGTCATCTCCTGGGCGCGTTTCTCATGGGCACAGGCGGGGTCTATGCGGGCGGGTGCACGATCGGGCAAGGGCTGTCCGCGGCCTCGGTGCTGGCAATATCGGCGCCGATCGTCCTCGTCTCAATTTGGTGCGGGGTCTGGATCGGACTGACTTATCTGATGGAAGGCTCCGTGGTTGGAGCTTTGAAAGCATTGGCTGCGCGGCCAGCTGCATGGAGGGGCTAGGAATATGATGAAACGATCTCGTTATATGATTCTGCTCTCAGTTCCGCTACTTGCGCTCGCATTGAACGATAAGGCGCAGGCTGATGATCTGGAGTTAGGTGAATATCTGTCCAGCCAATGCGCGACCTGCCACCAATTGTCCGGCGAGAACAAAGGCATCCCCGCAATCGTCGGCTGGGATAAGGAATCTTTCGTGGCGGTGATGAACTCATACAAGAAAAAAGAAAGAGAGAATGAGGCGATGCAAAATATCGCCGGCAGTTTGAATGGCGAGGAAATCGCTGCTTTGGCCGCCTTTTTTGCCTCTCTTCCTACACCACAAGAAAATTAGTTAGAATGATAAATTTAAAAACCGGAGGAAAATCTATGACACATCTCTCACGCCGCCAGTTTGCAAAATTGCTGGGCGCGACCTCAGCTGCGGCCGTCATCGGTACGCCCTTTATCGCTCGCGCGGCGAAACCGCGCGTTGTGGTCATTGGCGGCGGCGCTGGCGGCGGGACGGCTGCGAAATACATCGCGACAGGCTCGAAAGGCGCGATCGACGTCGTTCTTCTTGAGCCATCGAAACAATATTACACCTGCTTCTTCTCGAATCTTTATCTCGGCGGATTTCGTGATTACGCCTCGATCGGGCATACCTATGAAAAGATGTCGACCGACCACGGCGTCACCGTCATTCACGAATGGGCGGATAATATCGATCGCGACAAGAAAACGGTCCTTCTCTCTTCCGGCGCAGAGCTGCCTTATGACCGCCTCGTCCTGTCGCCCGGCATCGATCTGAAATATGACTCCGTTCCCGGATATTCCGCAGAAGCCTCCGGCGTCATCCCGCATGCGTGGAAATCGGGCACACAGGTGCAAGCCTTGAAAGCCCAAGTCGAAGCCATGAAGGAAGGCGGGACTTTCGTCATGGTTCCCCCGCCAAATCCGTTCCGCTGCCCGCCTGGCCCTTATGAGCGCATCTCCATGATCGCGCATCTGCTGAAACAGAAAAACCCGAAAGCCAAGATCGTCGTCCTTGATCCGAAAGACAAGTTCTCCAAGCAGGCCCTCTTCCAGGAAGGCTGGGAGCGGCATTACCCCGGCATGATTGAATGGCTGCCGGTGAGCATCTCGGGCGGTCTGCAATCGGTTGATGTTGCGTCCATGACCTTCAAGACCGAACTCGATGAGTTCAAGGCGGATGCGGCCTCGATCATCCCGGCCCAAAAGGCAGGACGCATTGCCGAAAAAGCCGGACTCACGGACGAGGCCGGCTGGTGTCCGATCGTGCCGAAAACGATGCAATCCACGATGGATGAAAATGTTCATATCGTCGGTGATGCATCGATTGCCTCGGCCATGCCGAAATCGGGCTTCGCGGCCAACAGTCAGGCCAAGGTTGCCGCGATGGCTGTCCGTCATGCGCTTACAGACTCGAAGATGTTCGACCCGCGCTTTGCCAATACCTGCTGGAGCCTGATCGCGAGCGATGATGGCGTCAAAGTCGGGGCAAGCTAC
>CAZMAC010000246.1:0-5063 GCA_964564085.1 uncultured Hyphomicrobiaceae bacterium | reverse complement strand
TCCTTAAAACGTAAACTCATGATGAGGGTCTTTAGCTAATGCAGACGTTTCTATGAGTACGTAAGCCAAGCATAGATGCTCAGCATATCAAAGAACTGCGCGCGGCAGGGATATTGCACACGACAATCGCCCGAGAGATGGACATTGCAAGGTCGAGTGTGTATTGCGTGCTCGGATCCTAAAACGATGAACTTCGCACATCCCGTAAATTTGCTGTTGGCAAATAAATTCTTAACTATCAACTGTCTGTAGGATGATCACGCGCTCGAATGTAAAACCGTCTATTATCCTTGCACGAGGCCAAAGTTTTTGAGCCGTTTTTCCTCATCAAATTCAATCACATACCAGGCATAGTCAACACCAAATCCGAGCAGACCGAGTTCGTATTCAAAACGGTTGTTTTCCTTAATATCGGGTTCGCCCAGAAGCGCGATGACCTCTTCCCTGCTCATGCCGGCACGTAAAATCTTTTCAAGCTCAGGGATCATTCCCTGACGGGCATTCTCCGACGCCTCGACGCCGCGTTGTGCCTTCCACTGCTCCGCGTTGAATTCACCAGCAAAGGCCATGGCCACACCTCCCAAGGTCATCGCACCCGCCAGTGCGGAAATAAGAAATTTTGGTGACTTCATAGCCTTATCTCAGCGACGTCTAAAGTGGTCACCGTAAGTAACTTGATCGCTCCAGGCAAGCTGTCCGGAGGCGTCCACAACAATCAGTTCGCCTCTTTGTATCGCCTGCGTTATCAGCTCAACCAGCTGCCCTTCATCTGCATCCGGATGGGCGAGAGCGATTTGCCGGCCAACTTCATTATTATAGAGATCCATTGCCTCTCGATACGGCGTATTGCCAGGAATACCTTCATGGGCGGTTGCAAAGCTCCCGGCAAAGTCCGCGCCAAAACGTTTTGTCATGATCGCATTCCAATAGGCGTGTCGGAACGCATCCGCATGGCCGTCATTGCGCGCCCAGGACAAAAACTGCTTTTCACCCGCACTGCCGGCAGGGAATTCGCCGCGGCGGTCATAACGCGGAGGAAAGACCTCAAAGGCTGTCTCCGTCGCTTTTTGTTGAGCAAAGCCCATCGAAAGCTGATCGGTCTGGCCCATGCCATTCAATAAGTCCGCCTCTGTCGCAGTGAGGAGCTTGGGGTCGGTGAATTGCCGTGCGCCCCAGGCAAGAATGCCCCCGTTCGGTTCCCAGCTCATCATGCCCCGCGGATCATCCGGCACATGATAGGTTGACAAGATCGTGGAAAGATCGGGGCGCTCGCTCATTGGCAGACCCGGCAGTGGGCCAGGAACATCAGCTTGCTCAGGAACTTTGACTGCGGCGCCGTCGACATCGCTGAGCCCGCCATCATCTCCTGCAATCTCACCGGACTCATCATAGGTGCTCTCCGCAGTCTCAGCACTGTTCGTCTGATCGCTTTGATTAGCGCTACCGTCATCCGTTTCCGAGGCGTCAGAAGATCCTGCCGAATCGACAGGCTCACCGGAACCCGTTGAATCCTCAATCTGAGCAGGTGGTTGTGCGGGTACAGGCTGGCCGGTTCCGGGAATATAGACTTTATCGCCAGGAAAGATCAGGCCAGGATGGATGATGTGATCCTGGTTGAGTTCCAGCATGGCCTGAAACTCAAGACCATTTCTGCGCGCCAGATCCCAAATCGTATCGTCAGTCTTGACGGTAATGGACTCATAGGATTGCCGCACCAGGTCCGGATAGATGCGGCCAGCTCCGTCAATCGCCCCATCTGTATGTGGACGGAGGAATTCTGCTGCGACCCAGCCCGTCACGACCTGGTCGTTCTCGTCGAGCCCCTCAACCTGAGCCCATTCTCTGCCGGTCTCATCGATTGTGGTTTCGCCAAGCGCCGTTACGAACGTGCCGTGCTGAAAATCCGAAATATTATCTGCGCCAAGGGATGGCTCGGAGCGGATATTCAGCCCGTCTTCCGGCACGACGACAAATTGGGGATCTTGTGTCTGTCCCGGCTCTTCCGGCCCCCAGACACGATCGGCGAAGTCGTCAGCAGTAAAGCTTCTGGACCGCCGTGTCAGGATGTCGTCATGGCCGAGCTCAGCGATTACCGAGCCCTTAAGTTCGACGACATCGGCGAATTCAACGCCGATCTCCGGCTGATTGTTGAACCCGTCGCGCCGAACCGTTTCGTAAGTTGCAGTCACCGAGGCGTTGTCGCCAAGCTGGCGCATGGCTCCTTCAACATCACCGTCAATTAGCGCACTGATGGCAGGCCCGCCAACCTGGGCTGGATCTATGATGGAATAATCAAAAGTCAGACGGCGGAGATCGGTGCGGCTAATTGGATCGGCAAGAGATCTCAGTGTCTGCAATTCAAAAACCGTGCTACCGGAAATTTCATCGGGAAATCCGAGCCCGTCTCCGTCTGTATACGCGCCAATTTCCGGCGCGGGACGGCCACTGACCTCATAATCGAAGGCTTCCGGTGGTAGATCCCAGCTAAAGCTGACTTCGTTCCTGACCCCGCCATGATCGACAATATTGGCGTCAACGAGACCGATCTCAAGCTGGTCGCCCTCCTGCTTGCCGATCGTTAGCTTTTCCTTCGTAGTCGGATCGGGTTCAGTCGATAAAGTATAGGTCAGGCGCCCCGGCTCGCCATCTTGTGGCAGAACAACAGTGCGGGTCACCATCGTATTGCGGTCAATGCGCGGCTCAATGCCAAGGTTGAAACCCTTCACCGCGGCCTTGAAGCGCAGTTGCATCCCGGCCGTCGTCTCATAGCTCATGATATTGTCTCGCAGAAATGCCCGTTCGACTTCGGATGGCGCGACCTGATCGGCCAAATCATTCGGCGGCGGCGCATCGCTTTCGGAATTCTCGATAATTGGATTGGACGCCGGGTTTGACAAGCTCAGATCGTCCCCGGACGCAGCATCGGAAAGCGCGCCGCCATCGCGCAGCGTTTCTTCCAGCGCAAGCCGCTGAAGGATATTGACCGCGCGCGCTGCGTCTTCCTGTGAGGAGAAGCGCATCGTCACCCGATCGGCCGTTCTCGGACTAAGTTCGGCGGCAGGATCGACGCCGGGGATCGGCGGCTCGATCAACAATCCGGCTTGCAAATGCTTATCGAAAGTGACCTCATATTGAGGCGACTGGTCTGGCGCCGTATCGCCGACCTGTTCGACCGTGATCCGGTATCCATATTGCTCCTTGGTGCCAACGCCTAGAATCACATTGCCGACAGGCACTGGAACCTGGAGCTTGCCTTCGCCGGTCATACGCATAACAACGGCATCGCCATCGCTGTTGAGCTTGGCGATTTCGGCTGCCGGATCGGTGACAGCATTCCAGACCGGCTCAACGATATTGCCGTTCAAATGGTCTAAGGCGCCGAGAGCTATCCGACTGGCGTCAGTATCGGTTCCGTCGCGTTCTTGTGAGCCTGCGATTTCAGTATTCAGTGCAGGAACGATCTGCGAGCCATCCGCGTCCGAATCGTCACCGGCGGTTTGGCTATCGGAACCTCCCGAATCGAAAGCTCTCGCATCCTGGATGTGGCCTTCGAAACTCTCGCTCGGGTCAAATTCCGCCGGTGCGGCAGTGTCGACACTCGTTACCGGGCTTACATCAACCATAGTATTCCCCAAGACTCTAAGACACCTATCTTTCCTCACTAAAAAATAACAAGAATGTGTAAAACTAAAATGACACTTTAAAACTTAAAGCCTTGAGACTAAATCATAAAATAAATCTCCATATATTTATAAATAGAAAATAGCACGCTCTCTTACCGTGCAATATTTTCCGCTTCAAAGAAAAAGGGCCGTACAAGTCGGCCCTTCTTTATCATGTCAAAATATTATGAATCAGCATTTCTAGAGCCTGTTCCGTTCACATGGAATCGGAACGAGGCTCTAACTTGTTGTTTTGGCGCATTTTCTTCACGCGAACCGGTATCCACTTCGCTTGAAAATGCTCTAGCTTATGCAGCAGCTGAGAGATTTTCCGATGACTGGCTCTGCTCGATGAAATTTGCCAGAGCGCTGAAAACGCCGCTAAGCTCAGGATTTGATGTCGCGAAAGCGGCTGCAAGCGAATTCAGAAGCTGAACAGCCCAATCTGTGCCTTGCGGTGTTGAACAGTCGCTTCCACCGGGTGCTTCGCTGCCGCCGCATTCCTGGCTGTCTTCAACCTTATAGTCATCGGCATTGGCATTTTTCTCACCACTGATCGCATCGCCGACCATGCCTCCCATCTCGGAGCTTTCAAAGCCATCGAGCTGTACACTGGTGTTGAGATAATCGCCTTTGTCGGTGACTTCGATTGTCTGGCCGTCGGCTGTTTCGATGGTGATCTTGTTACCATCTTTCGTGATTGTATTGCCGTTGCACGCATGCGTGCCATCTTCCAGTTCAGCACCATTAAACGTTAAGGTGTCATCGTCAGCATCGATCTCGATTTCGTCGTCACCGATTTTGATGGTTTCTTCAGTTACATAAGTGTTGTCGTCACGGCGATGGAGAGAGTCAAATTTCGCCATGATGTCGAGATTGTCCGTATCAAAGACATTTATCGTTTCACCATTTCCGCCCTTAGTGGTGAAATTAAAACGTTCTTCGTCGCCATCAACCTCGACATCGCCACGAATGTGCGGGTCGCCGACGACTGAGAACTCGCCGTCATATTCTTTGCTATCGCTACCTTCGGAGCATCCACAGTCGCTCATCGGCTGTGCCGTCTGGCCGCAAGATTGATGTGCATTGCTTTGCTCACTGGCAGCATTGCGGAAGTTCGCAAGTGCATTCATAACCTGCATAAATGCGTCGCTGCCAAACATACCGTGAGCCATAAAATTCATAGGTGAAATGGACATATAACTCTCCCGTGCTGTGCATGTGTTGACTTCAACTACTCAGAAGTTGACGTTTTTATGTATCCTAATATTATCGAATATATTGAAACGTTTTGGCAATATTACCGTGCAAGTTTTCAAACAAATCATTTTCGTCTGATAGCCGTAAACCAATTAAGTTTACCAGACGAGAATGGTTTTTATCGAGGAGCAGGGTGGTTAT
>CAZMAC010000245.1:0-5070 GCA_964564085.1 uncultured Hyphomicrobiaceae bacterium | reverse complement strand
TATCTTAGTGTCCCTTAAGATTCCGAAATTCGCTACGGAACGTGCTGAAATAATCAGGCGAACTTCGGAATCGGGACACTAGAGCATGGGCCGAAAAGCATGTCCCCACGAAGGTGGGGATGCGTAACGGTTTTCAGATAAATCCGATGCCAAAACAAATAGATAGAGCGGCATGGCCGATTCCAATTTGAGATCCGCCGCTCTAAGCAATCTGTTCGGTGCTACGGGTTCGACCGCGCAGTAATGAAATCAGCTCACAGATGGAAATGAGCGATGTTTATCCAACCCGATACACGTGAGGAGCCGGGTTTATTTTACTGACGGACGACTCGAAGGCTTTTCATCCGGGTCGTTTTTGAGCGGTGCATATGTATTCGTATTTAAATTCTGGAAACGATCCGCTTCGTTCTGAAATTCGACATCTCCGAATTGACGCGCGGGTGACTTCGTTGGCGTCGGGATGTCTGGCTGCATGGCCGCATTCGCTACCATTTCAGCTTCGACACCGTGAACGCTTTTCCATTTCTCCACCAGAATTAACGCTTGTTCTTCAACCGCTTTCGGAGCGGTTATCATTGCATCATCGTGGAGTCCGATGATCCATGTACGATCTTCAGAACTTGCCCGTTCATTGGCGAGCATGAGCAAGGCGAGCGCGGACTCCGGACGCCGCTTCATGACTTTACCCTCCCACATCATCGAGCCGAGCATCGCTTGGGCTGGGGGATATTGTTTGCGCGCAGCCGTATCGAGAAAATGAATTGCCATGGTTGTATTTTGGAGAATGCCTTCTCCCGAAAGATACAATCTGGCAAGCTCGAACAGGCTTTTGGGATCTTGTAAGATTACGCCGGCATGATAATAAAGAGAAGCTGCGGCGCTCATGTTGCGCGGCCATTGAGAACCATCCTGGCCCTGCGCATAGCATTTGGCAGAACGCCGGAAAGCTTTCGCAACCTGATCCGCCTCTGGATGAAAACGATCGATTTTTTCATATTCATCCGCAGCGGAGCTGTAAGTCTGACAAGCCTTCAGCCGATCTTGAGGGACAAGTTTTCCCTCCTCATAAATTTCTGCGATGCGCAGGGATGCTCTTAAGCTGCCTTGATCGGCCGCCCTTTCAAGGGCGATAAGTCCTGCACCAATATGATTGTCTCGAATAGCCGACTCCGCCAATTCGATCTCTTCAACGATCGAACGACTGGGCTTTTCCGCCGCGATACCTGCACCGGCAAACGTCACAGCCAGCGCAAGTGCTGATATACCCCCGAAAACTTGCCGCATTCTATTGATCCGCATAACAAATTGTTTCTTTACTCGCACCCGGATGCGTAAGAGCCCCCGCATACGCAGGACCGACGACCTGCGCGTATTTCCATAAAACTCCGCTTTGATAGGCATTTTCTGGAGCTGACCAATTTGCCCGCCGTTCAGCCAACTCCTCGTCGGAAACCTCAAGATCAAGGTATCCCGCTTCAGCATCAATCGAGATGATGTCGCCATCACGGATCAAAGCAATCGGACCGCCAACAGCCGCTTCAGGTCCGACATGGCCAATGCAGAAGCCGCGGGTGGCGCCCGAAAAACGCCCGTCTGTAATAAGGGCGACTTTTTCGCCCGCGCCTTGTCCGTAAAGCGCTGCCGTTGTGGAGAGCATTTCTCGCATACCGGGGCCGCCTTTGGGGCCCTCATACCGTATGACAATAACCTCGCCTTCTTTATATTGACGGGCATCGACTGCCCGAAACGCTTCTTCTTCGCTGTTGAAGCAACGGGCAGGACCGCGAAATGTCAGTTTTTTCAGCCCTGCAACCTTCACGATACCGCCCTCTGGAGCGAGCGTGCCGCGAAGACCCGCTACACCACCCGATGCCGATAGCGGATTGCTGACCGGTCTGATGACATCCTGATCTTCCGGGAAAACGACGTCTTTCAGATTTTCTGCGATGGTTTTCCCCGTCACCGTGATGCAATCACCATGTAGATAGCCACCGTCCATCAGCGTCTTCATGAGGACAGGCATTCCGCCTGCTTCATACATATCCTTCGCAATATACCGCCCGCCGGGTTTAAGATCGGCGATATAGGGCGTCTTTTTGAAGATTTCCGCCACATCGAACAAATCGAATTCGATACCCGCTTCATTGGCAATCGCGGGCAAGTGCAAAGCGGCATTGGTCGATCCGCCCGAAGCCGCGACGACTGTCGCTGCATTTTCCAGCGCTTTGCGCGTAACGATATCGCGTGGACGAATATTTTGAGCCAAAAGACTCATGACTGAGCGTCCGCTCTCATAGGCATATTGATCTCGGCGCTCGTAAGGGGCCGGCGCACCAGCCGAGCCGGGCAAGGCGAGACCGATCGCTTCCGAAACGCAAGCCATCGTATTTGCCGTGAACTGGCCGCCGCAAGCTCCAGCACTTGGACAAGCGGCGCATTCGAGCTCGTGCAACTCTTCGCTCGACATATTTCCAGTGGAATGCTGCCCGACTGCCTCAAAAACATCGACCACAGTGACGTCCCGCCCCTTAAATCTTCCCGGTAGGATAGATCCACCATAGAGGAAAATACTGGGGACATTGAGGCGAACCATTGACATCATCATGCCCGGAAGCGATTTATCGCAGCCCGCGAGGCCGACCAGCGCATCGTAACAATGTCCGCGCATGGTCAACTCGATGGAGTCGGTGATGCAGTCGCGCGATACCAGGGATGCCTTCATCCCCTGATGGCCCATGGCGATGCCATCGGTCACGGTGATCGTACAAAATTCGCGCGGCGTACCGTGGGCTTCCGTTACACCTTTTTTCACCGTTTGCGCCTGGCGCATGAGCGCGATATTACAAGGGGCTGCTTCGTTCCAGCAGGTAGCAACGCCAACAAAAGGCTGGTTAATCTGCTCCTCTGTGAGTCCCATCGCATAATAATAAGAGCGATGAGGAGCACGCTCAGGACCTTTTGTTACATGTCGGCTTGGAAGCCGATTCTTATCGAATGTTTTGATATCCATTTGATACTAATCCCGCTCAACGGCTTATGTTACACATGACTAAAAAACGGGCGGCTTATAAAAATGTACGATCGCAAATTTCTCAAAAAATCCATTACTGAATGAATAACCATCAAATTTTCTTTAACTTAGAAACGGACTTCCGACGAGCCCACGCCCCCGACTTGTTCAATGGTCTTTGAGCTTTATGGCGCAAAAGAGGCGGAAAAGCCGCAGCGTGTTGCTCTATAGCAACGATATAGAGCCAAGGCTGATTACCCGTTAGCAGGTCACAGTGCGCAGTGTGGCAGTCTGAGAAAAATAGGCTAACTGTCGCTTTTTTGCAACTCACGCTGCGGCTTCAAGCCTTTTCAGAGCGTCGTTCAGCCGTTTCTCAGTTGCGGAGGCGAGTTCCCGGCGTTCCCGATTCTCTTCGACGACATGTTCGGGAGCGCGCGAGGTAAATTTCTGATCGGAAAGCTTTTGGTTCAGCTTTTCGATTTCACCCTTAACTTTTGCGATTTCACGTTTCAGCCTCTCGCTTTCAGCCGCCAGATCGACGACATCGCCAAGAGAAAGAGCTAGAACGGCGTTTTTCATAACGATCTGCACGGTACCTTTCGGCGGCGCTTTTTTGAGGCTTATCGTCCCCAGCCGCGCCAGTCTCACCAGCGTTTCATTATGCCTTTCCGCGCGCGACTTGATTTTGGCCGACGCGGTGGAGATCGACAGAGGGATTTTTGCGGAAGGCGGAACGCTCATTTCCGCTCGCACCGAGCGGATCTCCGAGACGGCCTCGATCAGCCAGGACATCTCCTCATCCGCCGTTTCATCCTCAAGATCGGACAAGTCGGGCCAATCGTTCAGGATCAACATGTGGTTTCGGCCGGCGGCGTTTTCGCCCGTCTTATGCCACAGCTCCTCGGTGATGAAGGGCATGAAGGGGTGCAATAGCGTCAGAATATGGTCGAGGCTCCAAGCGAAGGTGGCTTGCGTTTCCGCTTTCGCCTTGGCGTCGGAGCCGTTCAGGATCGGTTTGGCGAGTTCCAGATACCAATCGCAGAATGTATGCCAGACAAAATGGTAGATCGCGCCGGCTGCATCGTTGAAGCGGTGCTGCTCAATGGCTTCGGTAACGACGGCAGCTGTGCGTTGCGTTTCGCCCGCGATCCAGCGATTGACGGTCTCTTTCACTTTCTCGGGTTTGAAGCCTTTAGAGGGCACGCAATTATTCATCTCACCGAAGCGTGCGGCGTTCCAAAGCTTGGTTGCGAAATTGCGGTAGCCTTCGACACGGCTGACGGAAAGTTTCACGTCACGGCCCTGCGCGGCCATGATCGCCAGCGTGAAGCGCAGCGCGTCGGCGCCGTAGCCTTCGATGCCGTTCGGGTAATCCTTTTTCGTGTCGCGCTCGATCCGCTTGCGGTCTTCCTTCTTCGCCAGCGCCGCAACGCGCTTCTCGATCAGCGTATCAAGATCGACACCGTCAATCAGGTCGAGCGGGTCCATGACATTGCCCTTCGACTTCGACATCTTCTGCCCTTTCTCGTCGCGGACGAGGGCATGGATGTAGACGGTGCGGAACGGGATCTCGTTGAGGAAGTGCATACCCATCATCATCATCCGAGCGACCCAGAAGAAGATGATATCAAAGCCCGTCGAAAGGACGCTGGTGGGGTAGTATTTGCGCAGCTCCGGCGTGCGATCGGGCCACCCAAGCGTTGAGAATGGCCACAGCGCGGACGAGAACCAAGTATCTAGAACGTCTTCATCGCGGTAAAGGACAGTGACGCCGTCCTCGCCGGCGTCCCAAGCGGCCAAAGCATCTTCTCTTTCGGCAAACTTGATCGTCCCGCCATAGTGGATCTCGGCGTTGCGGCGCACATCATCCTCAGTGCGCTCAACAAAGATCTTACCGTCGGGCCCATACCAAGCTGGGATCTGGTGCCCCCACCAAAGCTGCCGCGACACGCACCACGGCTGGATGTTCTCCATCCACTCAATATAAGTGCGCGACCAGTTCTCGGGCACGAATTTGACCCGCCCGTCCCGCACCGCCTCCATCGCCGGCTCTGCAAGCC
>CAZMAC010000244.1:0-5108 GCA_964564085.1 uncultured Hyphomicrobiaceae bacterium | reverse complement strand
GGAGGTGCTTTTGGCGCAATTCCCGTCTTCACCGGAACTTTGCTCATTGCTGGGATCGCCCTGCTTGTTGCCGTTCCGATCGGTCTGGCGTCCGCAGTCTATCTGACCGAATATGCGCATAAACGTTTTCGTGCTGTCGTCAAACCGATCATCGAGATCCTTGCTGGCATCCCGACCGTTGTTTACGGCTTTTTCGCAATCCTGGTCGTTGCCCCGGCCCTGCGCGATTTCGGTGTCATCGTCGGATTGGATATTGCGCCAAACAGCGCGATAGCGGCGGGCGCCGTTATGGGCATTATGATCATTCCTTTCGTGTCTTCGCTTTCCGATGACGCAATCGCTGCCGTCCCGCAGGCGATGCGCGACGGAGCCTACGCAATGGGCGCAACACGGGGCGAGACGATTACGGGCGTCCTTCTGCCAGCCGCTCTTCCCGGCATCGTCGGCGGCGTTCTGTTGGCGGCGAGCCGCGCGATCGGCGAAACGATGATTGTCGTGATGGCGGCAGGCATTATCGCGAACCTGACGGCGAATCCGTTCGAGCCGGTGACGACCGTTACCGTTCAGATCGTCACGCTGCTGATCGGCGATACCGCCTTCGACAATCCAAAGACGCTCGCGGCCTTCGCGCTGGGGCTTATTCTCTTCCTCGTCACCCTTGTTCTTAACGTCATCGCGCTTCGCGTGGTGCAGAAATACCGTGAGAAATATGAGTGATATAACGGCAAACGGCATTTCCCGGACGCAAGACTGGAATTCGGAACAAGCGCATAAGCGGGTGCGTCGCCGCTATCGCCAGGATAAGATCATCCAGGGCCTCGGCCTTGGAGCGATCGCGCTTGCAATTCTCATGCTCGGCATTCTGGTCGCGTCACTCGTCTCAAATGGCTACAAGGCTTTTGTGCAGAGCAAGGTGACTGTCCAGGTCACTTTGGATCAGTCGGACTTCAATGCTGAAGAGCCGGCTCGTGGGAATTATCGTGCAGCGGTCCGGGATTCTTTTGCCAGCTATTTCCCCGAGGTGACGTCCCGGCAGGACCTTCGCAATCTTTTCGACATTATCAGTCCGCAGGCGCAATATGTGCTCCGCGATGCCGTCGTCGACGATCCGAGCCTGATCGGTACGACTTTTAACATTGCGGTGCCGCTATCCGATCCATTCGATCAGCTCAATAAGAACGTTATCCCCGCCCGCATCGATGCGCTCTCGCTTGCCGAAGTTACAGCCCTGAATTTTCTCGATAATCGCGGCGTGATTTCAGTTGAGAATGATCGGACGGTGGTTGCGATCGATGCCTATATCGATACGGCCGAGGTGCCTGCCGATGATCCGGCATCGGGTTCCTACCGGGGGATCGTTATCGAGGGGCTGCGGAGCTATTTCTATGACCGCCCCGCCCTCAACTATCAAAGTATTCTGGACGGGTCGGCCTACCAAGCCCTGAAAGATTACGTCGTCGCCAATCCGGATAGCATTGGCAAGACTGTTCGCGTGAACATTCCCGTATCAGAGCATTATGACCGGTATTATCGCACTGGCAGCTCGGCCATTCTGAACCCGCGTTTTTCCGCGGAAAAGGAACTCGAATGGTTTGCGAGCCTTCAAGAGCGGAACCTGATCTCAACACCGTTCAATACGGCTTTGTTCGTCAATGCGGATAGCCGCTTCCCGGAAATTGCGGGCCTTGCCGGCGCGATCGCAGGTTCGTTCTTCGCCCTTCTGGTCTGCTTCATGATCAGTTTTCCAGTGGGCATTGCAGCCGCGGTTTATCTTGAGGAATTCGCGCCAAAAAATCGTTGGACCGACATCATCGAGGTGAACATCAACAATCTCGCGGCGGTCCCTTCGGTCGTTTTCGGTCTTCTCGGCCTTGCCGTTTTTCTCGGTTTCTTCGGCCTGCCACGTTCGGCTCCGCTGGTTGGCGGTATGGTTCTGTCTCTGATGACCTTACCCACGATCATCATTGCCACGCGTGCGGCACTGAAAGCCGTACCGCCGTCAATTCGAGAAGCAGCTCTCGGTATCGGCGCCTCGAAGCATCAGGTGATCATTCATCACGTTCTGCCGCTGGCAATGCCGGGCATTCTGACAGGCACGATCATCGGTCTGGCGCAGGCGCTTGGTGAGACGGCGCCGCTTCTGCTGATCGGTATGAACGCGTTCATACCGAGCGTTGAGTCTGTCGGCATTCTTGAGCCGGCAACCGCGCTGCCGACGCAGATTTTCAGCTGGGCCGACAGTCCCGAGCGCGGCTTTGTCGCGCGGACATCTGCTGCTATTCTGGTGTTATTAGGATTTCTCGTGATCATGAACGGCATTGCAATTTACCTGCGTCAGCGTTTCCAGCGCCGTTGGTAATTCGTATGGAACGACATTTAAGCCGGCGGAACACTTGGCTCGAAGCACAAAGCTCAGGAGATTCGTAAATGGACGATACCCAGCTGGAAAAGCAAACCTCAACCGGACTTTTGAATGAACAAAGGCAACCGGAGACGCCTGAGTCGAGCGCTGTACAAGATGTAAACAAGGAGCACGCGCCGGAGGCTTATAAAGTTAAGTCTCGCGACGTCTCTGTTTTTTACGGCGAAAAGCAGGCCCTGTTCAATGTCGATCTCGATATCTGCGATCGCGCAGTGACCTCCTTTATCGGTCCTTCAGGTTGCGGGAAATCCACTTTTCTGCGCTGCATAAACCGCATGAACGATACAATCGACATTGCGCGCATTGAGGGCCAAATAAAGGTTGAGGACCAGGATATTTACGATCCAAAGGTCGATCCGGTTCAGCTTCGCGCCCGTGTCGGTATGGTGTTTCAGAAGCCCAATCCATTCCCGAAGTCGATTTTCGACAATATCGCCTACGGCCCGCGCATTCACGGCATTGCGGACTCCAAGAAGGATCTTGAGGAAATCGTCAGTACAAGTCTGGAAAAAGCCGGTCTTTGGAACGAAGTCAAAGATCGCCTGAACGAACCTGGAACGGGTTTGTCTGGCGGTCAGCAACAGCGCTTATGCATTGCACGTGCGATCGCTGTGAACCCGGAAGTCATCCTGATGGACGAGCCCTGTTCGGCGCTCGACCCTATTGCGACCGCCAAGGTCGAAGAGCTGATCGATGAGCTGCGCGAGAATTACTGCATCATCATCGTGACACACTCGATGCAGCAAGCCGCGCGCGTTTCTCAGCGGACGGCTTTTTTCCATCTCGGCATTCTTGTCGAGGAGGGAGAAACGTCGAAAATCTTCACCAATCCCGTCGATCAGCGCACGCAGGATTACATTACAGGCCGTTTTGGTTAAAGCAATAATGTCAACTCAGCGGAAAGCGGGATCGCCATGACAGAGCACACAGTCACAGCGTTTGAAGACGAGCTAAAAACGCTGGATAGCAAAATCGCGCAAATGGGTGGTCTGGCGGAGCAGCTTCTGGCCCGGGCGATCGACTCTCTTCATAAGCGCGATCCGGACCTGGCCGCCCGAGCGATCCAACAGGATCAGCTGATCGATAAGCTCGAACGAGAGGTTGAGGAGGAGGCGATTTCAATCATCGCCCGTCGCCAGCCCGTCGCGGTCGATCTTCGCCAGATCATGACCGTCGTCCGTATGGCTTCCGACCTGGAGCGGGTTGGCGATCTGGGCAAAAATATTGCCAAGCGCGCAACAGCCACGGCGGAGGAAAGCCGTCCTCAGCAGCTGATGATCGGATTGCAGCACATCGGCAGCAAAGCTTTGGAACAGATCCAGACCGTGCTTGACGCCTATTCGCAGCGAAATGCTGAGAAAGCTTATGACGTGTGGCTGCGCGACAAAGATCTCGATGCGATCTACAACTCGATTTTCCGTGAGCTGCTGACCTATATGATGGAAGATCCGCGAAATATCGGTTTGTGTACCCATTTATTGTTCGGTGCAAAGAACCTTGAGCGGATTGGCGACCATGCCACCAATATGGCGGAGATGGTTCATTTCCTCGTTAAGGGTAGCCCGATTACGGATGAAAGGCCCAAAGGCGACACGACCAGCTACTCGATGCCCGATAGACCGGTGCATTAACCGGTTCGACGAAGATGGAACGGCCAGACGATCAGTAATCGATGACAGCGAAAATCTTAGTCGTGGAGGATGAGGAGCCGCTTGCGCTTCTGCTCCGTTACAATCTTGAGGCTGAAGGATTTAAGGTGAGGGTCGCTCATCGCGGCGACGAAGCCGAACTCGCCGTTTCGGAAGACACGCCCGATCTGATCGTGCTCGACTGGATGCTGCCGGGGCTGTCCGGTCTGGAACTTTGCAGGCGCTGGCGCAGCGCGCGAAGCTCGCGCAATATTCCGATTATCATCCTGACGGCACGCGGCGAGGAAGTTGACCGCATTCGCGGACTGACGACAGGCGCCGACGATTATGTCGTAAAGCCCTTTTCCGTCCCCGAACTCATGGCACGGATTAAAGCGATTATGCGGCGTTCAAGCCCTGAGCGGATCGCCAACATCCTGACCGTACACGATATCAAGCTCGACCGCGACGCCCACCGTGTGACCCGCAATGGCCGCGACGTCAAGCTTGGGCCGACCGAATTCCGGCTTCTTGAATTTCTCATGGAAAGCCCCGGTCGCGTCTTCTCCCGCGCCCAGCTTCTCGACGGTGTGTGGGGCCACGATGTCTATGTCGACGAGCGTACTGTCGATGTCCATATCGGCCGCCTTCGCAAGGCTATCAACCGGGGCCGCGACCGCGATCCCATCCGCACCGTCCGCGGCGCAGGCTATGCAATGGGCGAAAGGGTCATGGAACAGAACGCCTGAGGCAGAGTCAGGGAAATCCTGTTCCCTGCAAAGGATTGGTTGGGTCAGGCGCGGGCCGCAGCAGCACAGGAGAAGCTCGGCCTAAAAGACGGCGTAATAATATTGTTCTTTAGATTGCTTGCAATTTGGCCTGCTTTGACTCGGATTACACATCCGCCGAATGTCTAAAGGGGGGATATTATGCGAATTTTTACAATGACGGCTGTGTTGCTGATTGCAGCAACTGTTTACACCACACCATCGAGCGCTGCCTGTGTTACCAAAGCTGCGGAGGCGACATCAACATCGGCTGAATCCGCAAAATGGTTT
>CAZMAC010000243.1:0-5125 GCA_964564085.1 uncultured Hyphomicrobiaceae bacterium | reverse complement strand
CCGGTGACTTGGCCTGACATCCCGCATCCCGGAAGGTAGTGAAATCGTGCCGCCCAATGAGATGCCGTGCGGCTTCGGCCATCGCCGCCTCATCAAGCGGCGGCCAGACGCGCCAGACGCGATCGCGCTCCAAAGCGAGCGGCGCGAAGCGGTTGACGATGCGGTAGAGATAATGCCGCGCTTGTGCCGAAAAGCGCGCATCGAATTCATCATCTGCCAACTCACAAGCCAAGATCGCGACGGGCGCGGGCTTCAGGTGAAAATTCGCCGCCTTCATCACCGTCTCCGGCGGCCAGTCCTTTTCCAGATCGATATGCGCGACCTGCCCCAGCGCATGCACACCCGAATCCGTCCGCCCGGCCCCGCGCGGAATGAAGCGCTCGCCGCAAAACACCTCGATCGCATCGCAGAGCCGCTCCTGCACCGACGGCGCATTGGCCTGCATCTGCCAGCCGGCAAACGGCGTTCCGTCATATTCGATGGTGAGCTTGTAGCGGGGCATACGGGCAACCGGTTCGAGCGTTCGCCTACTCATACCGGCTGTTCGGCCTCAGGAAAAGCCGCGATCAAGGCTGGTAAAGCTGAGGCCACCGTTCTTAAATGACTATTCGCCTCCCAATAGTCGAGCGTGCTCTCCGGGGGGCACGACAACCTACCGGCAGCCGAGCTGCTTCACACCGATCAGCGGGTCGAGCTTACCGGCGAAGTCTCCTCGCGATGGCCGTGGTCAATGAGGCGGATATCGGCGATGTTGAGTATGGGGTTCACGCAACTAACCTTCGTGCCGTTTTTTGATAAGAAAGAAGGAAATTTTTCTTGAAAGCTGACGATTATGACCAGGCTGAAATTTTCTTATCCGTGCACGGTAAGCAATTGCACACACTCTTCGAAAGACCAAAAGCATTCTTTGCGGAGAGTTCTTATACCAATGCTCATTGATTAGAACCCATGAGCCCAATCACGAAGTCCGATTGACATGATACGCCAAGGGTTGCTCGATCAGCTTGTTCCAAACCTCGCAGCAATGAGCCACGATGTCGTCGTAAGACTGGAAGATCCGGTTAGAAAGCGAATTGTCGCGCAAGAATTGCCAGACATTTTCTTGTGGGTTGAGTTCCGGCGAACGGGGTGGCAGCGGCAGCAGGGTCATGTTGTCCGGGACTTTCAGCTTCGCCGACATATGCCATCCAGCCTGATCGAGAAGAACCACCGCATGAGCGCCGTCTTCGACCGCGGCACTGATCTCGGCAAGATGGTCTTGCATGGCGGGCGTGTCGCAATAGGGCATGACGAGACCGGCGCCCCAAGTGAGCGCTTGCCGCGATGCTCGTCTGATCGCGGAAAAAGTCATAAGACAAGCAGGATCGCAGGCAGAAATTGGCCCTAAAGTTTTCTAAGCTTGCGTGGGCAACAAACAAGGGACCTAGTGGGCTGGGCTGACATTGAGGGATCGAAATGTCAGAGTCAGACCACTAGCTTAACCCTTTGTTTTGGTTCGACTTGTCCAAACAGAAATCCACTTATCACCGGATTCGTCTGTTTGGGTCGAACCACTAGTGGAGCTTTTAAATTTGACATTTGAAAACAAGGTTTGCCGCAAATGGGTATCAAATGTTTGAATCGAACCACTAGCCATTGTTGAGACAGCAAATGGACAAGCTAGGCGATATGAGGCGTGAGCTGGATTTGCCCGGCATCGGGCAGATCGCCTTTGTCGCAGACGATCTGAGCGGCGCAGCCCGCGCGCATGGCGAAGCCTTTAGCATCAAGACATGGTATCGTCCTCAAATTGTCAAACAACAGATCGTCTATAAAGGAAATTCGATCGAAGACGAGCTCAAGATCGCCGTCGGCTATTCCGGAAAAACCCAGGTGGAACTTATCGAGCGCAATCTCAAGCGGGACAGCTTATTTGAAGACCCGCCTGCGAAACATGCCGATGGGCCGCATCACATCGGGTTTTTCGTGCCGGACGTAAAAGCCTGCCAGATGCGTCTTGAAAAGCAGGGATTACAGCCGGTTCAATATGGCTCCCTTTGGTTTACCAGGCGGCATAGGACGCGCTTTTGCTATTTCGATCTTCGCAGTCTTTATGGATGTGTGATTGAACTCATCGAACACCGTGTTCATGGTCGATTGATTGGGCTACCGAAATGGTATGTCATGGCCGGAGCATGGACCGGGCATGTCGGCCGGCTTTGAAGTACCGGCCGGAAAATGAGAACGGGCTTTTCCAAAAGATAGCGTGAAGGCAATCATTTATAGAATGGTTTTCTGTTGGAATAGATCACGATCTAAACAATAACAGCGCTTACCGGCCTGCGTATCGACATCGGCAGAAGGCAGGGCATAGCCAAATCGGATAATCAGATCGGGGCGTGTCTCGCCTAAGCAGGCATTCATTGGTTGGCCAACGAATGCCTGCTTAGATTCCTTTGTTTTCGCAGAGTTTTTTCGCAAAACCGGAAGGGCCACTTTTGCGAACTCTGCTTAGTGCCGGCCAATGCCGAGCGCAACCGGGCAACGGCTTCATCATAGGCTTGCATTGGAGCCTCCGAGCATCCAGCCAGCGCCGTTGTCGCAATGGCGGATGTTCCGATCACGAAGGCACGGCGGCTTAGCATGTTCCCCAACCTGCCGAGAAAATGCGTCGTTTAAAGCCCGCCAATAGATGCGCCTTGACGCCTGTCAATGAGCCCACCGCCGCCGGGCATGAATGAAAATGTCCACCAATCGACCAGGCTCAACAGACAAGCCGCTTCACCACATTTATTTGAACGCTCTCGAAAAGCTACGAGCGAACATTCATCTTACGTTTCAACATAAATCCGCCTCACCTGGCGCTTTACACTTTAGTCGAAGCGTTCCATAGCTTTACATATTCAAAATAACCTATCTGGCCAGACCGTCTGCCGCCATGCCCGACCGCTTCCTCGAACACAGCCATGATCCGAAAAAGATCGCCGAACGGCTCGCGCGCGGACCGTCCGTCAGCTATCTGCGCGACTGGGTCTATGGCGGCATCGATGGGGCGGTCACGAATTTTGCAATCGTTGCCGGAGTGATTGGCGCGGACCTGTCCTCGCGCGTCGTGCTGATCCTCGGCATCGTCAATGTGCTTGCCGACGGCTTTTCGATGGCTGCGGCCAATTTTTCAAGCACACGGACGGAGATCGAGGAATATCAGCTGACCCGGCGCATGGAGGAGCGTCATATCGATGTCAATCCTGCCGGTGAGCGGGAAGAGATCCGTCAGATCTTT
Source organism: uncultured Hyphomicrobiaceae bacterium (assembly GCA_964564085.1). GTDB lineage: Bacteria > Pseudomonadota > Alphaproteobacteria > Rhizobiales > Rhodomicrobiaceae > JAHQVI01. The sequence continues at coordinate 1,863 of CAZMAC010000243.1, read as the reverse complement.
GAGTCAAAAGGGTTTAGCGGCCGCGATCTTGATCGGGTTGTCGACATCATTACCTCGGATCGCGAGCGTTGGATCGCCACGATGATGGCCGATGAACATGGCATCCCCGCCATCCAACGGTCTCCGATTAAATCCGCTCTCACGACATTCTGGGCGTTTCTGATCTGCGGGCTGGTGCCAATTTTTCCCTTTGCCTTTGGGATGACAAACGCGTTCCTGATCTCAACCATCATGACCGCGATCGTGTTTTTCGCCATTGGATCAATACGTTCTTCCTGGTCTCCCAAAAGCTGGTGGCTGGCCGGGCTGGAAACGCTTGCAATCGGTCTGATCGCGGCGGGGGTCGCTTACGCGGCAGGTGATTTTCTAAGGGATTTCATTTAAATTCAGCAGGGAACTCGCGCATCGCGTGAGTCATCATCAAAATGCGTGATACCTTTATGGGGCTTCGAGAACCAAGTTTTACCATTGGTATCGAGGAAGAATATCTCCTCGTCGATAAATCGACCCGGGATCTGGTCGTTGATCCGCCACAAAATCTTTTGGCCGATTGTCAAAAATCTCTGTCTGAGCTGGGCGGCCAGGTCACGCCCGAATTCATGCGCTCCCAGATCGAAGTCGGCACCAAGGTTTGTCAATCGATCAGTGAAGCGCGCGGGGATCTCGCCAGGCTGCGCGCGACGATTGCTGCCTGCGCGGCAGAGTATAATCTGGCGCCAATAGCCGCCTCGACCCACCCCTTTGCGGAATGGGACACGCAGCAGCACACTGATAAAGAACGTTATCATGTCCTTGCCGCAGACCTGCAGATGATCGCGCGGCGCATGCTGATTAGCGGAATGCATGTCCATGTCGGCATCGAGGATGAAGATCTGCGCATCGACATCGTCAACCAGGCGACCTATTTCCTGCCGCATCTTTTGGCGCTGTCGACCTCGTCGCCGTTTTGGCGCGGACGCCGGACAGGATTGAAATCCTATCGCCTGTCGATCTTCGATGAATTGCCCCGCACGGGGCTGCCTGAATATTTCGCCAGCTATGCGGAATTCGATCGTACGGTGGAGGTGCTTGTAAAGGCCGGGCTGATCGAGGACGGCACGAAAATCTGGTGGGATTTGCGGCCTTCGGCAAGATTTCCCACAGTCGAGATGCGGATTACCGATATCTGCACGCTTTTGCAAGAAGGGATCGCGATCGCGGCGATCTTTCTTTGCCTTTGCCGCTTGTTGTATCGCCTGCGCCGCCTCAATCAGCGCTGGCGCTCTTATTCACCTTTTTTGATTATGGAAAATCGCTGGCGTGCCCAACGCTATGGCGTTTCGGACAGTCTGGTCGATTTCGGCAAGAGCGAGCTTGTAACCTTTAACGATTTACTGGAGGAGATCATCGAGCTTGTTCGCGAAGATGCCGAGGCGCTCGGTTGCCTTGCCGAGGTCGAGCATGCAAGGACAATTGCCAAGCGCGGAACGAGCGCTGATCGCCAGATCACGATTTATGAAGAGGGGATTGCCGCCGGTATGAGCGACCACGCTTCATTGCAAAATGTTGTCGATGCACTGATTGCCGAAACGGTGCAGGACACAAGCGCGGAACCGCTCAGCCGGGTATGAGCTAGTGCATCGATCCAAACGGAGGCTACGCCGGAGTTTGGTAAAATTGATGCAAAATAAAGAGCTAGAGCATTTTCAAGCGAAGTGGATACCGGTTCGCGTGAAGAAAATGCGCCAAAACAACAAATTAGAGCCTCGTTCCGATTCCATGTGAACGGAACAGGCTCTAGTGCGCTGAAACATGAACCATGTGAATGTGTCAGCGCACTAGTGGAGCGAATTTGACATTTGATACCCATTTGCGGCAAACCTC
>CAZMAC010000242.1:0-5135 GCA_964564085.1 uncultured Hyphomicrobiaceae bacterium | reverse complement strand
AGTAATATCTGCAAAAGCTGATCGTGGCCTGTTCGCGCGTCGCCATTAGCTAACAGCTTGATGAGCCGTCCTTGGCGAAGAAGCGCGGCTCGAAATCGGTCGTCAAGCGCGATGTGATCCGGCTCGTCACACCCGGCACGATCACGGAAGAAACACTGCTCGATTCGCGCAAGAATAGTTTTCTGACTGCGCTTAATGCCATCTCGGAGGGTGGCAAACGCGCCGGCTTTGCGCTCGCCTCGGCCGATATTTCCACCGGCGAATGCCTGATCGGGGAATGCGCAAGCTGTGATCTGACCGGAGAACTTGCAAGGCTCAGCCCCCGCGAAGTGCTGATCAGCGACGAGCTCGGCGCAGACAAACAGCTGCGCGCGATGATCGAGCAGCAAGGCGCAGCTCTCACACCCGTGCCCGATATGTATTTCCGCGCCAGTGCGGGTGAGACGGGGCTGAAAAAGGAACTCGGTGTCTCCGCGCTTGATGCCTTCGGCAGCTTCAGCACGGCCGAATTCACAGCCGTAAGCGCGCTGATCAAATATATCGACATTACGCAGATCGGGCAGAAACCCGTTCTGCGACCGCCGAAGCGATTGGGGTCAGGCGCTCAGCTCAGCATCGATGCGGCCACGCGCGCCAATCTTGAACTCACCCGGTCGCTCAGTGGTCAGAAGCAAGGCAGTCTGCTCGCCGCGATCGATCGGACGGTGACGGCCGCCGGAAGCCGGCAGCTCGCCGCACGTCTCGCCAGCCCTCTGACCGATCCGCAAGCGATCGATGCAAGGCTTGATGCCGTCGCTTTTCTCAAAGACCGGCAACTCCTCAGAGCGAAATTGCGAGACTGTTTGAAAGCTGTTCCTGACATCGCTCGCGCCCTGTCCAGGCTGTCGCTGGAGCGCGGCGGGCCTCGCGATCTCGGGGCGCTTCGGGACGGGCTGACCTGCGCGCAGGAGATTGCGGATCTGTTAAACGAGCCGCTCTCTGCCGATGGCGCGCCTGCCAACATCGCCAATATTTCGGCGCGGATCGGCTCGGGCGATAAAAGCCTGCACGAAAAGCTTTGCGCCGCGCTTGCCAATGAGCTGCCGCACCTCAAACGTGATGGCGACTTCGTCAAGCCCGGCTTCAGCGCCGATCTGGATGAAAACCGTCAGCTCCGTGACGACAGCCGGAGTATGATCGCCAAGCTGCAAGCGCGCTACGCATCCGAGACTGGGATCAAAACGCTAAAAGTCCGGCACAACAATATCCTCGGCTATTTTATCGAGACGACCGCGGCCAACGCCGCGCCGCTTCAGAACCAGCCCTTAAGCGAAACCTTTCGGCACCGCCAGACGCTGGCCAATCAAGTGCGCTTTACAACGGAGGAACTTGGCCAGGCCGAAGCGAAGATCACAGGCGCTGCCGACAGGGCCCTGGCTATTGAGCTTGAAATCTTTGCGGACCTTCGCGCGCTCGCCCTCGACCATGAGCGCGCGCTCACCGATCGTGCCGATGCGCTTGCCGAGCTGGACTGCCACTGCGCTTTGGCCGAGCTGGCGGAAGAGCAAAATTACTGCCGCCCCCAGATCGACGACTCCACGGCCTTCGCCATAGAAGCCGGGCGTCATCCGGTCGTAGAGCAAGCGCTCGCCAAATCGCGCTCCGGTCCTTTCATCGCCAATGGCTGCGATCTGAGCCGCGACAGGCTGTGGCTCGTGACCGGACCGAATATGGCGGGCAAATCAACCTTCCTACGCCAGAACGCACTCATCACGATTTTAGCGCAGATGGGCAGCTTCGTGCCGGCAAGCTCGGCCCATATCGGCGTTGCGGATCGCCTCTTTAGCCGGGTCGGGGCGTCCGACGATCTGGCGCGCGGGCGCTCGACTTTCATGGTTGAAATGGTCGAGACCGCCGCAATTCTCAATCAAGCCGGAGAGTGCTCCATCGTCATCCTCGATGAGATCGGGCGCGGCACGGCGACCTTCGACGGGCTTTCGATTGCCTGGGCCGCCGTTGAGCATCTGCATGACGTCAATCGCTGCCGCGCGCTCTTCGCCACGCATTATCACGAGCTGACGGCGATGGCGGACAAGCTCGATGCAGCAACGAATGTCACCGTTTCCGTCAAGGAATGGAGGGACAATATCGTCTTTCTGCACGAAGTGATCCCCGGCGCCGCAGACCGGTCTTACGGTATTCAGGTGGCCAAGCTCGCCGGGCTGCCGGCAGCCGTCATCGCGCGTGCGCGCCAGGTCTTGAAGCAATTGGAAAAAACGCAAGGCAAAACCAGCGTCGAGATTGTCGACGATCTGCCGCTCTTTGCCGCGGCGGCTACGGACCTTGCCGAGCCGGAGCCGAGCGAATCACACTCTTTACTCGCTCAGCGCCTCGCCGAGATAGACCCGGACAATATGAGCCCACGCGAGGCTTTGGAGGCGCTTTATGCGCTAAAAACACTTTCAAAGTAAGAAGAATGAAAGAACAGCCGCCTAAAAACCTATAGGTGCTTCACAAAAGGTCCTTTCCCAGTGTAAGCCGATAAAGTCGATTGGCGGCGGCACAACGAATCGAGGCGGCACTCATGGCGATCACGCTCAACAGCTCAACGCTTGTTACCGTTTTCGGCGGATCCGGCTTTATCGGCCGTTATGTCGTGCAGGCTCTGGTGAAAACGGGTTGCCGGGTGCGCGTCGCCGTTCGTCATCCGCATCGCGCCATTCATCTGCAGCCGCTTGGCAGCGTTGGCCAGATCCATGCCGTTCAAGCCAATCTGCGCGATGAGGCATCCATCCGCCGTGCTGTCGAAGGCGCAAACGGCGTTATCAATCTCGTGGGCATCCTGCAATCGTCGGGGAAGCAAACGTTCCAGGATATTCAGGCGAAAGGACCGGGACTTATCGCCCAGGCGGCCCGCGATGCCGGTACGAGCGCTTTTGTGCATGTCTCTGCGATCGGCGCATCGAGGTCCAGCACGTCAGCCTATGCGCGCAGCAAAGCCGAAGGCGAGGACGCCGTCCGGGAAGCCTATCCGAACGCCACGATCCTGCGGCCCTCGATCATTTTCGGCCAAGAGGATGAATTCTTTAACCGCTTTGCTTCACTAGCGCGCTTTTCGCCCTTTATGCCGCTCATCGGCGGCGGCCGGACCCGTTTTCAACCGATCTATGCCGGCGATGTCGCACAAGCCGTTATTGCCGGTGTCGACGGACGTGCGCGGCCCGGTGTTCCTTACGAACTCGGCGGCCCCTCAATATACACGTTCCGCGAGCTGCTCGATCTGATTGCGGAATATACATTGCGCGAAAGGCCTTATATTTCGATCCCCTTCTGGCTTGCGAAAATTCAGGGATTCTTTCTGCAAATTCTTCCGAATGCGCCACTAACCGTTGATCAGGTTCGGCTTTTGCAATCGGATAATGTCGTTAGCGATGAAGCCGTTGCCGAAGCCCGTACGCTAAAAAATCTTGGCATAGAGCCGCGTGCCGTGGAGACCATCGTACCGCGCTATTTGGTCCGCTTCCGGCCGAAAGGCGAATTCTCTGTGCGCGCAATATAATCGGCGAAGCATTGACCGGCATTTCGCTGCCCAAATCATCGATTATGGGAATGAGTCGGTTTTAGGGTCAGCCAAACCGATATAATGGCGGTATATTGTTTCACGCTTGCCCTTTCAGTATTTTTTGCCAGCGAAACGGGCCTTTTTTAACCAGTGATTTACCAGCATCTCAATTTTGCCATAACGCAAACGGTTAAGAGAGGGAGATCGGCTAAAAAGGTCCAAGGACTAAGGTGAGACGCCTTACGGCGCAAGCTAACGAGACTTCGCTTTACCTATGTTGCGGCTTATACATTATTCGCTTTGCCCGTTCTCCCGTTCGATCCGGCTTGCCCTTGGCGAGTGTGATATGGTCGTCGAACTGGAAGAAGAACGCCCCTGGGCTTGGCGGCATGACTTTCTGCTGCTCAATCCCGCCGGCACGTTGCCCGTTCTGCTTCGCCAGCAGGGCTTTGTTATTTCGGGGACCTATGCAATCTCGGAATATCTGGCTGAGACCAATCGCAAAATGAATGGCAGCGAGCAGGCCCATGACGTGCTTTTTCCGGGCGCCGCCATTGAACGCGCTGAAATCCGCCGCCTTGTCGATTGGTTTCATGTCAAGATGGATCAGGAAGCGACCCGCTATTTTCTCGAAGAGCGCGTCTATCAGCGCTTCGTCGATCTGGGCCGATCGACACCGGACACGGACATAATTCGGGCCGGGCGCGCGAATTTGCGCTATCACATGGCCTATATCAGCCATCTGCTGGACCAGAGATCCTGGCTTGCAGGCGGCGAAATCAGTTTTGCCGATCTGGCCGCGGCTGGTCATTTTTCCGTGCTCGATTATCTTGATGAGGTCCCCTGGGAAGAGTTCCCGAGAGCAAAATCGTGGTATATGTCGGTGAAATCGAGGCCGTCATTCAAGCCGCTGTTCTTTGATCGCTTGCCGGGCGTTCCCCCGCCGCCGATCTATACAGAGCTTGAATTTTAAGGCTCTATTATCGGCATTGTGGATCTTACGAAACAAACGAGCGCAGCCAAGCTGAAAAACCGCTTTGTCCGTCGGGCGCATGCCGAAGGGTTCGACGCGGTCGGCGTAACAACGACGGACGGCATCGGCCATGCGGGCGGCAGGCTCTACGACTTCCTCGCACAGAACATGCATGGCGATATGGGCTGGCTTGAAACGCATGCGGAGCGCCGGTCCCATCCGCAAGCGCTCTGGCCCGATGTGCGCTCGATCGTCATGCTCGGCATGAATTACGGACCGGAAACCGACCCGCTTGCGATTTTGGAAGAACGCTGGCGGGGCACGATCTCGGTCTATGCTCGCGGGCGCGATTATCACGACGTCATCAAGGGCAAGTTGAAGACTCTCGGCGGCTGGCTGCATCGCGAGACCGGCGCAGAGGTGAAAGTTTTCGTCGATACGGCCCCCGTGATGGAGAAGCCGCTGGCGCACGCCGCCGGGATCGGCTGGCAGGGCAAGCACACCAATCTCGTTTCGCGCGATCTCGGCTCCTGGCTGTTTCTCGGCGCAATCTTTACCGCCGCCGAGCTTCCGCCTGACGAGGGCGAAATCGACCATTGCGGAAGCTGCCGCCGCTGCCTC
>CAZMAC010000241.1:0-5141 GCA_964564085.1 uncultured Hyphomicrobiaceae bacterium | reverse complement strand
GCCGTTAGGCTCGCCGGGTCCCTCGACTCCTCAGGCGCCGCATCGCTTCCCCACCCTGGCAAGTCGGTCTTAAGCCCGGCGCCCCGTCAGGGAAGCGACGAGGGCAGTATAAGAGGGCGTGAGGGGACGAGGATAAGTTTCGAGGAGAAATTGATGGCTTGGTGAATAAAGCCTCAATGTCACCCGGGAGCGCCCGCCGCCGCATCGGCCCGCAAAAGACATCTGCGATGATCCAAATCCTGTTAACATGCACTTCATATACACCGCGTCAGCATATATAGTTCCTAGCAAAATTCACGGAGTGCGGAGCCGTATGCGGCCGCTCATCTCATTTTTATTATCTCTTTTGCTTTTCGGTCTTACCTTTTGCACGAGTGCGCAAGCGGCCCCAAACCGGACGGCGCTCGTCATTGGTAATTCCGCCTACCGGCACACGGAACCGCTAAAAAATCCCAAGCACGACGCCACCCGGATGGCGGCGCTCCTGCGGCAAATGGGTTTCAATGTTTTCGAAGGCATCGATCTTACCAAGGCCGGAATGGACGACCTCATCAAACGGTTCGCCGTCAGCCTGGAGACGTCCGAATCCGGGGTTTTCTACTATGCCGGGCACGGGCTGCAGATCGGGGGGCGCAATTTTCTCCTGCCCATTGACGCAGAGCTCAAAAGCCCGGCTTCGCTCGAATTCGAGATGGTTCGTCTCGATCAGATTCAGGCGATCATGGAGCGACTCACGACGTCCAACATTCTTATTATGGACGCCTGCCGCAATAACCCGCTCTCGCGCAATCTGGCGCGCGCGATGGGGACGCGCTCCATTAGCATCGGCAGCGGCCTTGCCGCATCCGAGTCCGGCGCAGGCACATTGATCGCCTATGCCACACAGCCGGGCAGCGTCGCACTCGACGGCACGGGCGACCATTCGCCTTTCACCGGAGCGCTTTTGAAGTTCTTGCCGATGAAGGGCGAGGATTTATCCAGCATCCTCATCCGGGTGCGTAACGCCGTGATGGAAGCAACCTATGGAAAGCAGATCCCTTGGGAGCATTCGGCTTTGTCCAGGCGCTTCTATTTCATACCGCCCGCGCAAGCTGCCGAAACACGTTCCACACAGAACCGGCCATCACCGGCAGAATCCGGTCCACAATTGGAGCTGGCCTATTGGGACGCCGTCAAAGATAGCGGCAATGCCGATATGCTGAGGTCGTATCTCGAACGCTTTCCAAACGGAACATTTTCGGCCTTAGCCGCATTCAAAATTTCAGAGCTGGAGAAAAAAACCGCAGCCTTGCACAAGACGGACGAAATACAGAGCGTCCGAGGCGAGACGGATAAGCCGGAGACTGTTGAGGCCGAGTCGTCTGACGGTCTGAAGGAAAAGATTCAGACCGCGCTGAAACAGGCGGGCTGCTATGAAGGCCGGGTCGATGGCATATGGGGGCCGGCGACGCAGTCCGCACTTCAGCGTTTTGCCGAGAGCCACGGCAAGGACCTTGCCTCACTCACGCCGACCGAGGCAAATCTGCAAGCTGTCCTCAGCGTGGAAGGCCTGGCCTGCCCGCATATAGGCGAAACGCCCGAGAGCGTTGAAAGCCAGATCAAGCCAAACGTCGCCGAAATACCCTCTGCCAGACCTGCAGAGCCCAAGCCGCCGAAAAAAACCTATACGTTTTGTATGGACAGCAGGAACCTGATCGTTGATTGCGACGACGGCTCTGCGGTTCTCAAGCGATAGCCGGCGCTTTGGCAAGGCCTCAATTTTTTGCGCGAGACTGCAATTATGCCCTGCCTTTTGAGAGCGTGCGAAAGCAGGTCCGGTCAGGACAATTTCTCTGCAGCTTTCGTATCCTTTTCATAAGTCTCATAAACGATCACCGGGATTTTCAGATCGCCCAGATGCAGTTCGATCAGCGGCTCGACCTCGTTCCAATCCAGCCCGCCGACGCCGTTTGCCAGCTTTGGCAGCGCCACGGATTTTAGCTCCTCTTTGTCAATGAGCTTGCGTAGCGCTTTCAGCGCATGAGCGACATTATGCGTGCTCGCCTTGCCGGGATGCGCATTTGCTGAGGGTGCGGGCTCCTGTGTCATCAGATTGACAATCACTTTTTCCGGCCCGGCCCAAAGCCAAGCATGACCCGCCTTCGGGTTCTGCTGATGGCAATAATGCCGGAAATCCTTGGCCATCGCCGGGAAGCGTTCGCGCAGCGCCAGCGCCAGACCCTGGTTGAAATGGTCATGCGGCGCCACGCCATGCGCGATCGCCTGTGCTCCGCTCATAAGAATATCGCCGCGGACTTTCTTGATCATGGTTTTCCCGTTTCTTGGTTGATTGAAACGAGTGATGTAGGATTTCAGAGGGCGCGCCGCATTGATTTAGCGCAAACATTGAGAATACGGGGCCGAGGCCATCCACTGTCATGAATGTAAGCAACGCCAAAAATCATTGGGAGACAGTTTACCGGACGAAAAACCCGGCCCAGGTCAGCTGGTTTGAAGAGACGCCTGCCTTGTCGGTGGAATTGGTTCGCGCCTATGCGGGGCCGGATGCAGCGGTCATCGATATTGGCGGCGGCGCATCGCGGTTGACAGGGAGCTTGTTGCGGGACGGCTTTACCGATTTGACCGTGCTCGACATTTCAGGCGAGGCGCTGGCTGTGGCTAAGCAGGTACTTGGGGACCGCGCGTCCCGTGTCGAATGGATCGAGGCCGATATCAGGAACTGGCTCCCCGAACGCCGCTACACCCTCTGGCATGACCGTGCCGCGTTTCATTTCCTGACCGATCCCGCCGATCAGCGCGTCTATGCGGAGACGTTGAAACACGCTTTGTCGCCGGGCGGCGTCGCCATCATCGCAACCTTCGCACCGGACGGCCCGGAAATGTGCAGCGGTCTACCGATCGTCCGGCATGATGCGGAGAGCATTCTCGGTGTGCTCGGGCCTGACTTTGCGCTCGCCGAAACGCGACGGCACGAGCACGTTACGCCGAGAGATGCAGTGCAGCGGTTTCAGTTTAGCGTGTTGAGGCGGTTGTAGCCGTAGTTCTTGAAATAATGCTTCGGCACGTTCAAAAGACTTGAAAAATTCGAATTTCTTGAATATATTGATTATATGGAAAAATCTGAGTCGAAAAATACGCCGCGCGTCAGCTCGTCTGAATTCTTGAAGAGCTATGGTGCGCTCTCAAGGCGCGCGCAACGCGAGCCAGTAACAATCACCAATCATGGCCAGGACAGTCTCGTGCTTATTTCAGCGGAAGAATTCCAGCGCCTGAAGGCGCTTGATACGCGCCGGGCTTATTATCCTCACGAATTGCCGGATGAGTTGAAGCAGGCCTTGGCTGAAGCCGAGCCGCCAGCCTGGACGGCTCAGTTCGACCACGAACTCGACGAAAAATAGCCGCCTGTGTCGCTTCCCGATCCAGAAACCGGCCTCGTAATCCGCTATGCCTACTTATGGCGCAGCGAGGCCGAGCGCGGGCTGGAAGAGGGACAAAAAGACAGGCCATGCGCCGTGGTTCTTGCCCATCATCGACAGGACAGCGGCGAGATCGTCGTTGTGGTCGCGCCCATCACGCATCGAGAGCCAGCAAGCGATCCAAATGCGCTCGAGATTCCGTTCTCCGTTAAACGGCGTCTCGGCCTTGATGATGCGCGGTCTTGGATCGTCACCAACGACGTCAATAGCTTCATCTGGCCAGGCCCGGATTTGCGCAACGTAGACCCAAGAAAACCGAATGCCGGATTTGCTTACGGGTTTCTGCCGTATGGTCTTGCCCGAGAGATGGTAAAGCGGATCAGACTTCAGATGATGGCTGGAGGGATCGGACTGGTAAAGCGGACGGAATGAGAAAACGCCCGGCGATAAATTCGCCGGGCGCGCTCTTTATTTCAGGAGTTCAAGGATTAGCAAGATCACAATTGCAACCTTGCCGACATCCACTACGAGCACAATCCTCATAGAGATTACCTCTTCGGATTGGCCCGGGCGCCGCGAGCCATTTTGGCGTCGTGGCAGCATGCTACCATTATGACACTGGATTCGCTCCAGCAATGCGGACGCCCGTTTTGGTCACCTCGGCGGCAGGTGTTGCCTGTACGTCAGCAATCACGAAGTTGAATCACATCAGAATCAACAAAAAATGTCTATCATCGAAATTGATGACGCGCCAACAGTGTGGAGATGCTGTTTGAATTATCAACAGCTAGCATAAGCGCTTGGCCAGCTACCGCCCCAAAGTCCCCGTCCCGCCGGGCGCGTCCTCATCTCGCTCGCGCGCGTAGTACGGCACCAGCTTGAACGCTGCGTAAGGCGAGTAATGCTGGTTCTGGATCAGCCCCTGGAACATTTCCTGTCGCTCTAAGAACTCATGCAGCTCCTGTGCCTGTACGCCGGTGGTCGCCCCCGTTACGGCGCGTACGACCGCCTTCTTATGATCCGGCTGCTGATTTTTCAGGAAAATCCGCGTTGCGAGCGATCCGGCGAGATCGGGCGGCAGGTCGCCGGGATATTGCGTCCCGATGGCGATGCCGACGCCGAACGCCCTCCCCTCGCGCGCCAGATTTTCCAAATGCTTGCTCGACGCCACGCGCCAGGCTTCGTCGAGCACCAAAAGCCGCGTCAGACGGCGGGGCTGGTCGCCGCGCACGAGATGGCCATGCAGCCGGATGATGATCAGTTCGGCGAGCGCGGCTTTGATTTCGTCGGTCGGTAGCTCGAACAGCGAGAGCACAAGCCGCTGATTCAGCATAGTCTCGAACGGCACTTCCAGCTCATGGTTCTTAGGAAAAAGGCCAAGCTCGAAAAGCGGCGAGACGCGGTCCAGCAGGCTGATGGCCGTGGCGTTGCGCTGTTCTTTTTGCTCTTCAAGGATTGCGATGACATCGTCAAAGCTCGGCGCACGGATCGTATCGACCGGCGCCCAGCGCTGCGGATCTGCGCCATATTTCTCAAACGCATCCTTCATCGCATCGCGCAAGAGAGCGGCCTGCCGGTCACCAAGGCCGAAGACGCGCTTCAAGACGCCGCAAATAGTGAAAATATGCTCAATCGGCTGCGCCATGCCGTCATCGGCGGCGCTCGGGAACAGCGGATTGAACGGAATGCCATGACGGCGGACATCATGGACACGCAAGCTTTGCT
>CAZMAC010000240.1:0-5202 GCA_964564085.1 uncultured Hyphomicrobiaceae bacterium | reverse complement strand
CCACCTGCCATTGGGATATGGCAGGTCCCAGGTCATGTGATGTGTTGGATGGTGCGATTTGCTGTCCAACGCGTGATGCGGCTCGAAGGACATTCCGGGTTGCGCATGGCCATGTGCGAGAAGTGTGCCGGACGGAGCTGGAATATCGCCGCGCGTGGGCAGCCGGAAGGCTGATACACGTTAAATATAGGCCAGCCGACCGGCTGCCCGCGCCTGCCCTGTTCGGCATCAGCCCCTAAAAGTGCGCAGCGGTTTTAGGGTCAAGCTGATGCCCAGATAAATAGGCTGGCGCATCACTTTTGCCGCAAAACCGGTCCCCACTTTTGCGGGCCGATGCGGCGGGGACTACTGCATAACCTTGTGGGCGCAGCCCAGCAAGGGGTTTCCTGCTGCTCTTTGATATAGCTCCGGTGTAATACAGGCAAAGGTTCCTCAGCATCTCAACTGTCTGCGGATTTGGCGACGTGACGGGAATAGGTCCTCGGATCAAGTCCGAGGACGACAGGTTGGCTCGCAAATCAGCTACGACACAACGATGTCGTTGCCGGGCTTGCCTAGCCCGGCAACCGATGCCAATGGCCGTCCGGGGTGATGAAAGGGGGCAGCGAGCGGTCTGGTGCTGCTCTTTGAAAAAGAGCCGTGAGGCTATTTCTACCCGGATGATCCGGATTTCTTCTTCTCCATATGTTTCTTCAATTCGGCGCAATGGTCTGTGAGGTCGTCCCGCGGCGTCAGATAAATAAAGTCGAAGGGTTTCGCAAAGCCTGGGATACTTCTGATGTAATCCGATGGCGAGGTCTGTTCCGGTGTGACTTCCAGGAAGGCGACCGAAACGACAGATGCATCCGGCATTTTTTGGTGAATGAACACCGGAACGGCCCAGTCTTTGCGGACATGCCCCGAACCGGCGATCAAAACCGCTCCGTCACGCTCATTCGCTGAAAGGAGAGCCTTTGCCAGCTGGGCGTCGCGCGCACGTTGAACTTTCACCATGGGTTTCGCGGCGGCGGCAGGCAGAAGGCCGCAATGCGCCTCGTTAATTTCGCGTTCCAGCTCTTGAGCGATTTCCGGTTTGACGGGCTGCGAAAGGCCCAGCTCATCGGCCAGCGGGGTGGGCTTCGATCTGGCGATGGCCATTTGCGTGTCCTTATCGAGCGCGCCGCCGAGCATCGGCAGATTTGCCGAAAGCACAGCTTTCGCGATTGGCTGATACATGGACCAGTCGGGCCAACCCCGCTGCTCCCACTGCAACACTTCGCCGAGCTTGCTCGCCTCGGTTTTGCCGGATTGGATTTCGCGATCCAGCTTATCCTGCATGGAAACCGGGATCATTTCGAAGACCACGGCAGGACGGCGGTCTTTAGCGGTGAGGGCTTTGATGACCTTTGCCTGCAGCAGATGATGATCGGGATTATTGTGGATCTCACCCAGCAGCACGAAGCGCGCAGACAGAAGGGACGCCTCAAATGCCTCAGGTGTGACTGGCTTGAGATCGGATGACCAGATCGTGCCGGCTAATGGGTGATCGGCATAATGGGCGGAGAGCCACTTGTTTTCTGCGTGGACTTGTGTCGGGTTTAGCAACGCTGCAAATGTAATCGCCAGAACCAGACCAAGAAAGGCTGAGGCTTTACGGTCAATCTGTCTCACGCGGCATTTCTCCATCTGCGCGAACGGGCTCAACTGATGACCCAGCGCCTGTTTGTATCGCATTTTCCAGCCTTTCAACGATCTGATCGGTTCGCTCAGCGATTAAATTACCAGGGAATTGGCTCTTCCTCGCGGCAAATATCGAGACCAGCAAAATAAAGAAATAGAGTGGCAGAGCGACTCCCTTTAAGCGAGTCTGATTTTATGCGGGCATCTCAGGACTATAGGCAAAGCGGTGAAACAACATCATGACTGATCGCAAGGCTTTGGTGACGGGTGCGACGAATGGCGTCGGACGTGTCGTGGCCGAGCAGCTGGGGCAAGAGGGCTGGTTCTTGCTGGTCCATGGCCGCGACCCTGCGCGCGGCGGCAGTCTCGTCCGCGAGATTGAAGCAGCCGGCGGCCAGGCAGCTTTTTACCCCGCCGACCTCTCGTCGATGAGCAGCGTCCGCGCCCTTGGCGACACGATTGCTGATGCGCATCCGCATCTGAATCTGCTGATCAATAATGCAGGTATCGGCTACGGCATCCAGGGCGCCGGGCGCGAATTAAGCCCGGACGGTTATGAGTTACGGCTTGCGGTGAATTATCTCGCGCCCTTTCTGCTGACACGCCTCCTTTTGCCGAACCTTCTTGCCGCCGCGCCGGCACGTATCATCAATGTCTCGTCCGGTGCCCAGGATGCCATCGACTTTGACGATCTGCATATGGAAAAGCATTATTCGGGCCGTGATGCCTATCGCCGCTCCAAACTTGCGCTCAATATGTTCACCTTCGATCTTGCGGAGGAACTGAAAGGCCGTGGCGTCACCGCAAACGCGCTCCATCCAGCAACATCGATGGACACTTTCATGGTGCGCGAAGCAGGCGTTGCGCCTTCCGCTACGGTGGAGGAGGGAGCGGCCGCAATTATGAGGCTAGCAGTATCTCAAGAAATGCAAAGCCGCACCGGAGATTATTTCGATGGCACTCATGCTTCGCGCGCTCACGCTCAAGCTTACGGCCTTGAAGCGCGTATGAGACTGCACGAAGTCAGCGTGAAGCTGACAGGCGCTCCGTAATTCGACAAATCCGTTATCGCACAGCCGCAGCGGCTTTCTCCGTAAACGCATTATAGCGCTTATCAGCCGCCCCCGCATTCTCGCGGTACCATTCGATCGTCTCGCGAATGCCATCGTCCAAAGCGATAGCCGGCCGTATTCCCAAGCTTTCGGCACGCTCAGTGCTCATCAATCGCTTCGCATCGCCCGACGGTTTCGAGGTGTCCCAGACAATTTCGCACCGATCAGGCATCAGCCGCGCCATAGTCTCAGCGATTTCGCGAATTGTAACGCCAACACCGCTGCCCAGATTGACCGGCTGGTTATTCGCGCGCGCGACCACCTGCATCATACCGCGTGCAACGTCGCGGGCATGAATGAAATCACGAATCGGGCTGCCATCGCCCCATACTGTCAGCGGACGCTCATCGCCAACGGCACGGCGGATCAGGCTCGGGATCACCATTGCATTTTCGGGATCGAAATTGTCGAACGGTCCATAGACATTGGCTGGGCGAACGATCGAAATTTTATCCCAGCCATACTGAATGTCATAGGCCTGAGCTTGTAATTCGCCCATGCGTTTTGCCCAGCCAGCAAAGCGGTCATTCGGGGACGGGAAAGTTGTCCAGACAGCGTCCTCATAAAACACATCGGCAGGCTCATAAACACCAATGGAGCTAGTAAACAGATAACGCTCAACGCCAGCGCGAAATGCCGCTTCCATGAGATTGACTGAAAATTGCAGCGTCGGGACAAAGAAGCTTGCAGGCATTTGGGCGGTCATCTTTGGCGATCCCTTTACGCCCGCCAGATTGAAGACAATGTCCTTTCCGGCGCAGGCCGAGAGGCAATTGTCGAAATTGCGTAGATCGGCACGGACGAATTTCACCCCGCCAGGGGCACGCTTCGGATCGTCGAGCGAGACGACCGACACCTCCGCATCAGCAGCAACCAGCATTTCCGTTAACGGCCGCCCGATCAGACCTGTCCCGCCAGCGACTAAAACTTTCTTGTTCTTATAAAATGTCTCGAACATCGTTAATCCTATCGCACCGTTATCTTACGATAATGCGGAAAAGTTGATTTTGAGACAATTTCAAGAGCGCCGATTTCAGGCGGATAATGGCATTTATTCATAGCTAAAGAGACAGCGATTTCATGAGTAGAATTGTGATTTGCGGCGCAACGGGCTTTATCGGACGCAATCTGGTTGAGCATTTTGCCGGGAGAGGCAGGCATGAGATTGTTGCTGTCGCCCATATTCGCCCGCCCTTTGATGCACCGGGCGTGCGATGGGCCGAAGCCGATCTGCGTGATACGGCTGCGGTCAGCAAGCTTCTGGATGGCGCAGACATCGTCATCCAAGCCGCCGCAACAACTTCCGGTGCAAAGGACATCACATCGAAACCTTTTATTCATGTGACCGATAATGCACTTATGAACTCCGTCCTGCTGCGCGCCGCCTATGAGCAAGCCGTGAAGCATTTCATCTTCTTTAGCTGCACTGTGATGTATCCGTCTTCCACGGCCCCAGTGGATGAAGAAGGTTTCACCGGTGACATCTCGCCAAAATATTTCGGCGTCGGCTGGACCAAAGTTTACATTGAAAAAATGTGCGCATTTTACGCCGGGCTCGGGCGGACCAGGCACACGGTTATCCGGCATTCGAATATTTACGGCCCTCACGACAAGTTCGATCTGGAGCGCAGCCATGTCTTTGGGGCAAGCGTTACAAAAGCGATGCTCGCCGAAGATGAGCTGACGATTTGGGGAACAGGTGAGGAGCGACGCGATCTCCTGCATGTCGATGATCTTATGCGCTTCGTCGATCTTGCGATCGAGAGGCAGGATACGAACTTTGGCCTCTATAATTCCGGGCTTGGGCAGTCGGTCTCAATCCGCGAACTCGTCGAGCGGATCGTCGCCGCGAGCGGCAGGAGACTCGATCTCAAACATGATCTGACCAAGCCGACGATCCCCTTCGACTTAACCCTCAACTGCACCAAGGCGAAAGCTGAGCTAGGATGGGCGCCGCAAGTTTCATTGGTCGATGGCGTCGAGCGCACTGTTGGATGGTGGCGCGATAATATTGTGCCCGAACAGCTGCAAGCCTAGCTGTTCGGTCCTGCTGTGTGCTGGAATAGATTTACCCTGAACCGATCATTTTTTCTGTCCAGCATTTGCAGATGTATTCAAGGACGTAAGCCACTTCAGCGTCTTGAGGCGTTTGGCATAATTGTAAGCGCCCAAGAAAGTTTGCAGGTGCTGCTCAAGATGGTCGTGGCTATCATAGCGATACCGTTTGACCGTTGCCTCCTTAAGCTTCCGGTTCAGCCGTTCGATTCCCGTCTCCATGTTATGTCCCGAGAGATTGGCCCGATGGAATCGGTATAGGCTGAGGCGCATCCTTTATTATGGAGCGTCTTGCAACATGCTCATGAACCTGCACGCTAACGCCCCACCACGCCGCAACACGGGGCTACATCCAGAACAGCGCAGCTTCAGTTAC
>CAZMAC010000239.1:0-5205 GCA_964564085.1 uncultured Hyphomicrobiaceae bacterium | reverse complement strand
TGCAGATAGAAGGGGGTGTGGGGTAGTCGTTTCCGATTATTCGCCCGATGCTCTAATCTGCGACCGTCTTTTCTGCGTCCGTCAGCGTTGCAGACTCCGGAAAGGCCGGATAAACGCCAGCCATGCGGCCCATTTGCTGCGTCAGGCCCATCACGCAATCGATATAGGGCGTGTCGAGATCGACGATACGCGCCATCTCCTGCACCGCGCCGAGCAGAGCGTCGAGTTCCAAAGGCTTCCCGCTTTCCAAGTCCTGAAGCATGGAGGTGCGATGGCCCTTGAGCTGGGCGGCGCTGTTGATCCGGCGCTCAATATCGACCCGGAAATGCACCCCGAGACGCCGGCCGATGCGCTCAGCCTCCGACATCATATTGCGGGCGACAAGCCGCGTTGCCGGATCAAGCGCGATGGTGTCAAGCGGTGCGCGTGTTATGGCCGAAATCGGATTGAAGCAAAGATTGCCCCAAAGCTTCAGCCAGATGTCGTTGCGTATCTCCGGATAGATGCGCGCTTTCAGCCCCGCCTGCTCGAAGATGCCTCCCAGAGTTTTTACCCTGTCGGTTTCTTTCCGGTTCGGTTCGCCGAGCCCAAAATTTTCTCCGTAAAGATGGTTGATGACGCCGGGTTCGCGAAGCTCGGACGCGATATAGACGGTGCAGCCGAGAACGCGCTCGGGGCCGATCGTACGCCATTGCCGGTCGCCCGGGTCGACGCTTTCCAGCCGCATATTCGCATATTGGCCGGGGAGGCCGTGGAAATACCACCAGGGGACGCCGTTTTGCGCTGTTACCACTGTTGTCGCTGGGCCAAGGAGCGGCTTCATGCTCTCAGCGGACTCCCAGGCATGGTGGGCCTTGAGCGCGACGATGACATAGTCCTGCGGGCCTAAATCAGCCGGATTATCCGTTGCGGCGATCTCGGCAACATACTCCTCGCCATCGCTGATCAGCTTGAGACCGCGCGCGCGGATGGCGGAGAGATGCTCGCCGCGCGAAACCACGCAAATCTCGGCGCCGCTTTCCTTCAGCTTGACCGCTAGATAGCCGCCGATCGCGCCCGCTCCAAATATGCAAATCTTCATTTCTTAACCCAATCTTACTTGGCTTTTTTAAATTGATTTTCGGTCTATCGGCTTCACATCAACTTTAGGATGTTTTCCTTTTATCAAGACAGAAAAAACTTGCGATGGTAAAGCCGCGTTCTCACCAGCTTTACCACGAGAAAACGGGATAAACCTCACGATCACCGGCGTCTTGCAGCCGAAATGCGGAACCTCTGGCGAAACGCAGTGTTAAAGCCTTACGGCGCGCGGCGCTCAAACGCTGCTCCGGCGCTTCGCGGACGCAGTCGGCTCCGAAACGGTCCGCGAGGATCAACCCGCAATCTTCCGGAATGAGACGCTGAGGAAAGTCCTGGAGAACAGCAAAATAAAACCGGTCGCACCATTGCCGGTAGTCCGGCCATTTCCCATCAGACCGAAAGTCGGCGACACATGATTTGATTTCCACGATGATAATATCGCCCTTTTCACCGAGCGCCATAATGTCGCAACGACGGCCATCGGCAAGCGGCATTTCCGTAAGAACAGCTTTGTTCAAGGCCCGGAAATACCGGGAAACACCGCGTGTAATCTGTTGCGCAATGCCATCCAGGACTTGCATATGGTTAAGAGATTCCCCTTTTTCTTGGTCAGCAGGGAATTTTGTTCCTATAATGTTCTCATTTCTCGGTTTTCTGCCATATTTTTCACTAAGCGTGACCATCCGTGTTTTCCCTTCAAAACCGAACTAGGGTAAGAGTGTCGCCGATGCCACTGGATAATCTCGAACCATCCGCCAAAACTGCCGCGCCTTTTGTAGCGGAATTGTGGGGAAACCTGTTCCGCACAAGACAAACATCGCTCCAGATCGCAGATCCGCTCACCGAGGAAGATCAGATCGTCCAGTCCATGGAGGACGCCAGCCCCACAAAATGGCATTTGGCGCACACGACCTGGTTCTTCGAGGAGATCGTGCTGAAGCCTCACGATTCGGACTACCGAATCTTCGACGATCGCTTCGGCTATTGTTTCAATTCTTATTATGAAACAGTTGGCCCCCGCCAGCCAAGACCAAAACGGTCTCTGTTAACCCGCCCGCGTCATGATGAGGTGATGAGCTACCGCGCCCATGTGGATGCAGCCCTTGAAAATTTCCTTGGCCGCGATGGAAACGGCCCCTCGCCGGAAGCGCTGAAATTGATCGAGCTCGGGGTTCATCATGAGCAGCAGCATCAGGAGCTGATATTCACCGATCTTCTTTCCGCTTTTGCAGGCAATCCATTACGTCCGGCTTATCGAGAGGGCACGACCGGGATCAATTGCAGCAAAAGCGCCGATCTGGACTGGACCTCCTTTGAAGGCGGGGTCTTACCTGTTGGCCATAACGGCGATGGATTTGCCTATGACAATGAGAGCCCTCGTCATGAGCAACTGATGCGCCCATTCCGTCTTGCAAACCGGCTGGTCACAAACGGCGAATGGCTGTCTTTCATGGCGGATGGCGGCTACCAGACCTCCATGCTCTGGCTGTCCGATGGCTGGACGACGGTGCAAAATGAAGGCTGGGAAGCGCCTCTTTATTGGGAAAAGCGCAACGGCCAATGGTATCAGATGGGCCTGCATGGATTGCAGCTCGTCGATGCGTCCCGTCCGGTTTGCCACATCAGCTATTACGAGGCCGACGCATTCGCGCGTTGGGCCGGAAAGCGGCTGCCAACGGAGTTCGAATGGGAAGTTGCCGCGCAGGATCAGCCGCTTGACGGCAATATTTTGAGCCGCGATGCGCTTCGCCCGGAACCGGCCAGCCTCGATGCGAACGGCTTGCAGCAAATGATCGGCGATGTCTGGGAATGGACCGCCAGCGCTTATCTGCCTTACCCAGGGTATAAGCCAGCCGAGGGCGCAATCGGCGAATACAATGGAAAGTTCATGTGCAATCAGTTCGTGCTCAAAGGCGGCTCCTGCGTGACGCCGGAGGGTCATATCCGCCGAACATATCGAAATTTTTTCTATCCCCACCAACGATGGCAATTTAGCGGGTTGCGGCTTGCCGATGATGGTGGCATCGCGTGAGGTCCGCCACGACGCAAAGACAAGACGATATCCGCAATGATTTTGCCGATGCCGTCATCGCCGGATTGCGCGGAACGCCGAAATCCATTCCCTCGCGCTTTTTTTACGATGCCGAAGGCTCCAGGCTCTTTGAGCAGATTACCGAGCTGGACGAATATTATCCGACGAATGCGGAGATCGCGCTGCTCGACGGTCATGCCGAGGATATTGCCGAGCTTGCCGGTCCCGGCGTTTGCCTTGTTGAGTTTGGTTCAGGCTCCAGCCGCAAAACGGACCGGCTTATAGAGGCGCTTTGCGACCTTGCGGCCTATGTGCCGATCGACATTTCGGACGCCGCTCTCGCCGGGGCGGCAACGCGGCTGCGCCAGAGCTTTCCGGAATTGAGAGTGATCCCGTTGCATGGGGATTTCAATGCAAATCTGGAGCTCCCGAAATCGGTCAGCCGCGTTAAGAAACTTGGATTTTTTCCAGGCTCAACGATAGGCAACTTAACCCATGACGAGGCGCGTCACTTCCTTGAGAGATGCCGCAATCTGCTTGGTGCAAACTGCGCCTTTGTCGTTGGTGTCGACCTGAAAAAGGATGAGGGTATTTTGCTGCCGGCTTACGATGACAGCGAAGGTGTCACGGCGGCGTTCAATCTCAATCTTCTAATTCGGATTAATCGCGAACTTGGCGGCACATTTGACCTCGACGCTTTCGGCCATGAAGCGATCTACAATTCCGATCATGGCCGCATCGAGATGCATATTCGCAGCCTTCGGGAACAAAGCGCCGAAGTGCTGGGCGAGCTTTTCAACCTTGCGGAAAACGAAATGATCCATACGGAGAATTCGCATAAATACAGCGTTGAGGAATTTCAGGCCCTTGCTGTCGCCGCAGGTTGGGAACCACTGAGAGTCTGGACGGGTGAAGAAAAGCTTTTCAGCCTCCAGTACGTGGTTCCGCGGCTGATCTAAGCGGTGAGCTGCTGCTGCACATAGCTTGGCAGAGCGAACGCGCCTTTGTGCAGCTCCGGATTATAATATCTCATCGCCAGTCCGGCGGGTTTGAAACGCGCTTGAAGAATATCGACCGGAATTGCGCGCAGAGCCGGATCATCCGATCCCCAGCCGAGCGCCAACGGACCGCCAATGTAAGTGGGCGTATGGATCAGAAACGCGCCGACATCGGCGAAAAGCGCGCGGAAACGTTCCGCTGTCTGTTTGACCTCCCAGCCTTGCAGAAAAGGCAGGCCGGTCTGATTGATGAGAACGCCGCCTGACTTGAGGCAGCTCTTGCAATTAGCGTAGAATTCGGATGTAAACAGCACGGCTCCGGGACCGATCGGGTCCGTGGAGTCCACAATGATCGCGTCGAAATGGTCATCCGTTTCCGCGACATATTTCGTGCCGTCGGCAATAACAATCTCCGCACGCGGATTGTCATAGGCGCCTTGTGAAATCATCGGCAGATATTCGCGGCACATATCGATGACGCTCATATCGATTTCACAGAGAACGGCCTTTTCGACTGCCTCATGCCGCAAGACCTCACGCAAAACGCCGCCATCGCCGCCGCCGATAATCAGAACTTTGCGCGGCTGATCGAGGCCAAGGGCAAAAAGCGGCGTGTGGGCGATTGTCTCGTGATAGATAAACTCGTCCCTTTCGGCGACCTGAATCACCCCGTCGAGCATCATCACCCGGCCATAGGTCTGGTTATGAAAAATAATAAGATGCTGATGCTCTGTCTGGCTCTCGAAGAAAACTTCGTCCGCAACGAAGCGAAAGCGGAAATGGTCGTGCAAAGTTTCCTCGACCCAGCGTGTCATCGCATCAATCCTCTCGATCAAATAACAAAATTTGAATGCGTCCGGCGGATGTGCCGGACGCGGTCTTTTTTCCAGGAATCCTGAAGAATGCTTCATGCCCTGGAGCGGAATAAGGAATGTCTTGACGCGGTTTGCCGCGCTTTATCCCGCTCCAGGCTATCAGGCGATCACCAATAATGATTTGGGAATGATAAGTCCGAAATCATTGCGATCTAGATCAAACGACGTTCAATCGGAATCGATTGAACGTCGTCAAGTTGATCTATTTCAAAGAGTTAGA